>BQJX01000122.1 GCA_021604925.1 Gemmatimonadota bacterium | reverse complement strand
CTTCCGTAGCTCGCGGCCACCCGCGGTCCCGCGTCGTTCCGGCCGCCCCCCGAATCCAAGAAGAACATCCCGCACCTTCCCGCCGTCCCCGAATCGCCCCCCAACAGAAAACGCCCCCGGCACCGAAGCACCGGGAGCGATTGTCCTGTTCACGCGGTTCTGTTCGATCTACTCGTCGTCGCTTTCCAGGCTCTTCGGATTGCCGTCGACGAGTTCCAGGATGGACAGCGGCGCGTTGTCTCCGGTACGGAAACCGGTCTTGAGAATCCGGGTGTAGCCGCCCGGACGCTCCGCGTACCGCGGACCGATCTCCTCGAACATCTTCTTCACCACGGCCGGGTCCCGCACCACGCGCGCCACCTGACGGCGAGCGTGCAGGTCACCGCGCTTGGCGAACGTGATCATGCGATCGGCCACCCGCCGACACTCTTTCGCCTTCGTCACCGTGGTCTCCACGCGCTCCTCGCGCATGAGCGACGTGACCATGTTGCGAAACATGGCCTTCCGGTGGGACGACGTGCGGTTCAGCCGAATGGTATTTTTGCGATGTCTCATTGTCTCGACTCCAAGGCTTTCCGGGCCTGCGTCAGGCGATGGCTTCCGCCACCACCGACTCCTCCGCCCCGGTCGCCCACTTGCTGACGTCCATGCCGAAAGAGAGATTCATGCCCTGCAGGATCTCCTGGATCTCTTTCAGGGACTTCCGTCCGAAGTTCCGCTGCTTGAGCATCTCGGCCTCGCTCTTCTGAACGAGTTCGCCGATGGTGCGGATGTTGGCCGACGTGAGGCAATTGCTCGACCGGACGCTCAGCTCCAGCTCGTCCACCGAACGATTCAGGAGTTCGCGCATCCGCTCGAATTCCTCGTCGTATTCCTTCTCTTCCACGATCTCCGGCTCTTCGTCGAAGTTGATGAAGAGCATGAGGTGGTCCTTCATGATCTTGGAAGCGTGCGCCACGGCATCCACCGGCGTGATGGAACCATCCGTCCAGATCTCCATGACCAGGCCGTCGTAGTCCGTGCGCTGACCGACGCGCGTGGCCTCGACCTCGTAGCGCACCTTTTTCACCGGGCTGAACAGCGAGTCCAGGGCGATGGTGCCCAGCGGCTGCTCTTCCAGCTTGTGCTGATCCGCGAGCACGTACCCGCGACCGCACATGATGCCGATCTCCATGGAGAGGCTGGCACCCTTGTTGATGGTGGCAATGTACTGGTCCGGGTTCAGGAGCTCCACGTCCGGCTCGAACACGAAGTCCGCGGCCGTGACCTGCTTTTCGCCCGTGGCCTCGAGACGACCCTTGCGGATCTCCTCGCCGTCGTAACGGAACTCCAGGCCCTTCAGGTTCAACACCATCTCGGTCACGTCCTCGCGGACGCCCGGGACCGTGGAGAACTCGTGTTCCACGCCTTCCACGCGCGTGAACACGGGGGCCGCGCCCTGGAGGCTGGAGAGCAGCACGCGACGCAACGAGTTGCCGAGCGTGGTGCCGAATCCCTGCTCCAACGGCTGGACCGTCATTTTTCCGTAGCTGTCCGTGAGGGTCGAGTCGTCGAACTCGATGCCCCGAGGCATGGTAAGGGGTCTCCACTTCATGGGAGGGCTCCTCTCCGATCAGGTTCGAAAACCGGTTCCTCGATCCGACGCGATCTTCTTCCGGTTCCCCGGACGATCCGGCCAGTGCTGCCCGGATCCGCCCGCAGACACGGCCGCCCCACGGATTGCGGGACGGCCGAAACAACGTACCGACTACTTCGAGTACAGCTCCACAATGAGCTGCTCGTTCAGCGGGACCGGGATCTCGGCGCGAGACGGGCTCTGAAGCACCGACCCGCTGAGCTTGTCCTTGTCCACGCTGAGCCAACTCACGAGCGAGTTGGGATCACGCGACTCCAGGCTGGACTTGAACACGTCCACCTTGGCGCTGCCCGTGCGTACCTCGATCTTGTCGCCCGGTCTGCACTGGTACGACGGGATCGTGACCGTCTGCCCGTTCACCGAAAGGTGGCGATGCAGCACGATCTGCCGGGCCTGCGCGCGCGAGGACGCGAGACCGAGCCGGTACACCAGGTTGTCCAACCTCAACTCGAGCATCCGCAGCAGGTTCTCGCCGGTCACGCCCTTCTGGCCGGCGGCCTTGGCGTAGTACCCGCGGAACTGACGCTCCAGCACGCCGTACATGCGACGGGCCTTCTGCTTCTCGCGCAGCTGCACACCGTACTCGGTCACCTTGCGGCGGAAATTCTGGCCGTGGTCACCGGGTGCGTAGTTGCGTCGTTCGATCGCGCACTTCAGCGTGAGGCACCGCTCACCCTTGAGGAAGAGCTTCACGCCCTCGCGCCGACACTGCTTGCACTTGGGATCTGTGTTTCTAGCCAATTTGCTCTTCCTCTAGTTCCGGCGCCGCTTTTTGGGGCGGCATCCGTTGTGCGGGATCGGCGTCACGTCGCGAATGAGCGAGACATCCAGCCCGGCCAGGGTCAGCGATCGAATCGCGGCCTCACGACCGGATCCCGGCCCGCGAACGCGAACCTCCACCCGACGCAAGCCCAGCTCCAGGGCCTCTTTGGCCGCCTTCTCGGCTGCGAGCTGCGCGGCGAACGGAGTGCTCTTGCGCGAGCCCTTGAATCCGCCGCCCTTGCCGCCCGAAGCCCACGACACCACGTCGCCCTTGGAATCGGTCAGGGTGATGATGGTGTTGTTGAACGTGCTCTGAATGTGACAAACGCCCACTGCTTCGACCTTGCGGTCCTTTTTCTTCTTGGGTCGTTTGCCCTTGCCTTTCGCGTCCGCCAAGTTCCGTTCCCTCCTACTTCTTCTTCAGGATTCCGGAGCCCTTCTTCGGCCCCTTCCGTGTACGGGCGTTCGTGGACGTACGCTGTCCACGCGCCGGAAGGGATCGCCGGTGACGAAGACCCCGGTAGCAGCCGATGTCCATCAGCCGCTTGATATTCATGGAGACCTCGCTGCGGAGGGCTCCTTCCACCTTGTGATTGGTCTCGATCTCGGTCCGGATCTTGGCCGTGTCCGACTCGGGAAGATCCTTGGACGGCAGCGACGGATCCACGCCCGTGCGAGCAAGGATCCGCTTCGCGACCGTGGGCCCGATCCCGTAGATATAGGTCAGGGCAACGTCCATCCGCTTGGTAGGCGGAAGATCAACCCCGGCAATGCGTGGCATCCGTCGACTCCTCTACTTCCGCACCAACTGGCGCTGCTTGTGCCGCGGGTTGGCCTTGCAAATCACTCGGACCACTCCGTGGCGCTTCACGATCTTGCATTGAATGCAGACTTTTTTGACTGAAGTACGAGACTTCATGCTGAACTCCTAGCGGCTACTTGTACCGGTAGACGATGCGTCCCCGTGTCAAATCGTACGGCGACAGTTCTACGGTCACCTTGTCCCCGGGCAGGATCTTGATGAAATTCATCCTCATCTTGCCCGAGATGTGAGCGAGCACTCGGTGCCCGTTCTCCAGCTCCACCCGGAAACTGGCGTTCGGCAGCGGCTCCACCACGGTGCCCTCTACCTGAATTCCCTGTTCCTTCGCCATGCGTCGCGCCGACCCCCCAACTGCTCCGGGTCCCAACTATTCCGGGACCGCTCCGTTCGTGAGGATTTCCGGACCGTTTTCCAGAATCGCCACGGTGTGTTCGAAGTGGGCCGAAAGCGAGCCGTCCGCGGTGACCACGGTCCAGGCGTCGTCCAGAACTTCCACCTCATGTCCGCCGATGTTCACCATCGGCTCGATGGCCAGGGCCATCCCTACCTTGAGTTCGGGCCCCTTCTTGGGCTTCCCGAAATTCGGAACCTGGGGATCCTCGTGCATTGACCGTCCGATCCCGTGTCCCACCAGCGTTCTCACCACCGAGAAACCCCGGCTCTCCACGTACTTCTGGACCGCATGGGAAATGTCGCCCATCCGGTTTCCGACGTGCGCCTGCTCGATCCCGGCCAGAAGCGCCCCGCGGGTCACGTCCAGCAGGGCCCTCGCCTCGGGGGAGACTGCTCCCACGGCGATTGTCTGGGCGGCATCCGAATAGAATCCCCCAGCTTTGACCCCGATGTCCACTCCTACGATGTCCCCCTCCTGGAGGGCTCGAGGACCCGGAATCCCGTGGACAACCTCCTCGTTCACCGAGGCGCACACGCTGGCGGGGAATCCACGATACCCCTTGAAGGCCGGCTCGCCCCCCTGCTCACGGATAAAATCCTCCACCAGCTGATCCAGCTCCTGCGTGGTGATCCCGGGCCGAACGGCCTCCCGGACCTTCCGATGGGCCCCCCCGACGATCTTGCCGGGGTGCCGCATGAGCTCGAACTCGGTGGGCGACTTGAGCAGGATCACTCCTTGGTGCCTCCCGCGGCCTCCGCCGCAATCTCCCGGATCCGGGTCTGGATCTCTCGAATCGACCCTTCGCCGTTCACGTCCACCAGCTTGCCGGCGCGCCGGTAGTACTCCACCAGGGGCGCCGTCTGTTCCGCGTACACCTTCAGCCGATTCCGGACCGTGGCCTCGGAGTCATCGGCGCGGCTCTCTTCCCGGGCTCGCCCGGCGATCCGCGCCACCAGCATCTCGTCCGGCACGTCCAGCCGGAGCACTCCGGTCAGACTCAGCCCGACCCCTTTCAGGATCGCGCCCAGCACGTCGGCCTGGGCGATGTTCCGCGGGAACCCGTCCAGGATACAGCCCTTGGCGCCGGCCAGAACCTCCCGAACCAGCTCCAGGATCAACGGATCCGGAACCAGATCCCCGGCGTCCATGTACGACTTCGCCTTCTTCCCCAGTTCCGTTCCGTTCCGCATGGCCCGCCGAAGCAGCTCGCCCGTCGAAACGTGGGGAATCCCCAGATGCTCTGCCAACAGCACCGCCTGGGTTCCCTTGCCGGCTCCCGGGGGTCCCAGGAAAATCCAAACCATCCGCTCTCCTACCGGCGGCCGCGCAGACGACCCTTCTTCAGGAACCCGTCGTAGTGGCGCATGAGCAGGTGAGACTCGATCTGCTGCAACGTATCCAGCGCCACGCCCACCACGATCAGGAGCCCCGTACCTCCGAAGAAGAACGGAACCGCGAGCCGGTCGATCATCACGAACGGCAGGATCGCGATGAGCGCCAGGAAGATGGCACCCGGCAGCGTGATGTGCGTGAGAATCCGGTCGATGTACTCGGCCGTCCGCTTGCCCGGACGAATCCCCGGAATGAACCCGCCGTGCTTCTTCATGTTGTCGGCGAGATCCCCGGGATTGAACATGATCGCGGTATAGAAGTACGCAAAGAAGATGATGATCCCGCCGTACAGGATGGAGTGGATCAGCGTACCGAACCGCAGACTGGCCGAGATCGTCTGGATGATCTCGTTGTTCGGGAAGTACAACGCCAGCGTGCTCGGGAACATGATGAACGACTGCGCAAAGATGATGGGAATCACGCCGGCCGTGTTCACGCGCAGCGGAATGTGGGTGGCCTGGCCACCGTACACCTTGCGCCCCACGACCCGCCGGGCGTACTGCACCGGGATTCTTCGTTGACCCTGGGTTACCAGGATCACCCCCGCCGTCACCCCCACCATGGCCGCGAGCACCACCAGCAGAAGCGCGATGTTCATGCCACCGGAACGAACGGCCTGGAACGTGTTGAACGCGTCCGCCGGATAGCTGGCCACGATCCCGATGAAAATGATGAGCGAGATCCCGTTGCCGATGCCCCGTTCCGTGATCTGCTCACCGAGCCACATGGTGAACACCGTACCGGCGATCAGCGTGATCACCGTGGTGATCTGGAACATGAATCCGGGATCCATCACGACCTGCGCTCCCGAGGGGGACGCGAGTCCCTCCAGGAACTTGGCCACACCGAAACCCTGCACGAGACCCAGCAGCACCGTGCCGTAGCGCGTGTACTGGGTGATCTTCTTGCGACCGGACTCGCCTTCCTTCTGCAGCTTCTCGAAGAAGGGAACCACCGCCGTCAGCATCTGGAAGATGATGGACGCGGAGATGTACGGCATGATTCCGAGCGCGAAGATCGTGGCCTGAGACAGGTTGCCACCGACGAACATGTCGTACAGTCCGAACAGCGAATCCTGCTGCGAGGCGAAGAAGTCGCCGAGCGCTGCGCCGTCGATGCCGGGAGTCGGCACGTGACCGCCCAATCGGTAGATGCAGAGCATCCCGAGGGTGTACAGAACCCGACGCTTGAGCTCCGGGATCTTGAAGATGGCCACGATTTTTTCGACGATCATCCCCGGTCGCTCGCCTTCTTCTTCGGGTTCTTGTTCTTGTTCTTGGCGCTCATGCGCTTGTCCGCGGCCTTCACGGCGGCATCCATCCGCGTGGCGAACGGAACCAGTTCCACCGAGCCACCCGCGGCCTCGATCTTCTGCTTGGCCGCCTCGCTCACCGCGTGGACCTTCACCTGGAAGGCGCCGGCAAGATCACCGTTGCCCAGGATCTTGACCCGCGCATCGCGGCCGGACACGAGACCCTTGGTCTTGAGATAGTCCACCGTGATCTCCTGCACCCCTTCGAAGCGATCGAACTGGCTCAGGTTCACGACCTGGTTCTCCACCCGGTTCCGGTTGAAGAACCCGGACTTGGGCACGCGCCGATACAGCGGCATCTGGCCACCCTCGAACCAGGGGTGACTGGAGCCGCCGGCGCGCGAACCCTGTCCGTTGCTGCCGCGGGATGCCGTGGTTCCGCTGCCGGAGCCCGGACCACGTCCCACGCGCTTGCGCTTTTTCTTGGCACCGCGTGCGGGCCTCAGATTATTCAGCTGGTACATCGCTCTTCCCCGACGCCCTTTGGGCGGATGAACTTAGCTTTCGACCTTCTCGACGCGCACGAGATGCTTGACCGTTTCGATCATGCCTCGGATCGTCGGAGTGTCATCGTGCTCCACCGTCTGATGGAGCCGCCGGATTCCCAGCGAACGAATCGTCTCTTTCTGGTTGGTGCGCCGACTGATGGCGCTCCGGTACTGAGTGATCCTTACCCGTCCACTCATGACTCCGCCTCGTCCTCGTCCCTACCCATGAGGTGCGCCACGCTCACGCCGCGACGGCGTGCGACATCCTGCAGGGTCTGGAGCTGCTTCAGGCCTTTCACCGTGGCCTTCACGACGTTGTGCGGGTTGTTCGTGCCGAGGCACTTGGTGAGAACGTCCTTGAACCCCGCCACTTCCAGGATGGCCCGGACCGCGCCACCGGCGATCACGCCGGTACCCGGGCTGGCCGGCAACAGAAGCACGCGACCCGCGCCGGCGCGACCCAGCACCTTGTGCGGAAGCGTGTCGTTGACCATGGCCACCTTGAACATGTTCTTGCGCGCGTTCTCCGTTGCCTTGCGAACCGCCTCGGAAACCTCGTTCGCCTTGCCGAGACCGGCTCCCACGCGTCCCTTCTCGTCACCGATGGTCACCAGGGCGTTGAAGCTGAACCGACGTCCACCCTTCACCACCTTGGCGACGCGATTGA
>BQJX01000121.1 GCA_021604925.1 Gemmatimonadota bacterium | reverse complement strand
GGGCAGCATACGGGTAGCGCGAGGGGGGCGCCACGCCGGAGGTGCCCAGGAGCCCCCCGCAGGCCCCCTGAAGGGGGCTTTCGTCCGGTCGCCGGGCCCCAGGGAACATGGTACCGTGCCCCGGGGCCACCGCGACCCAGCGGGTCGCGCGAAGTGGCCGAGAGTTCTCGAAGTTCACTGCACCCGGAGGAAAGATCCATGAATCGACGTTTGCTGACGATCCTGACGATCGTCACTTTGGTGGTCGGTAGCTCGGCCTGCACGAACAAGCAGAAGGGCGGCACGATCGGTGCCGGTGCCGGCGCCGCGATCGGCGGCCTGATCGGCAACGCCAACGACAACACCGCCATGGGCGCCATCATCGGCGCGGCTGTCGGCGGAGCGGCCGGTGTGTACATCGGGCACTACATGGACAAGCAGGTCGCCGAGATGGAGGCCGATCTCGAGGGCGCCAAGATCGAGCGCGTGGGCGAGGGCATCAAGATCACCTTCGACTCCGGTATCCTGTTCGATGTGAACAAGGCCGCGCTGCGGCCGGCCGCCCAGGAGAATCTGGCGCAGCTGGCCGGCATTCTCGGCAAGTACGACGACACGAACATCCTGATCGAGGGGCACACGGATTCGACCGGATCCGACGAGCACAACCTGGAGCTGTCCAAGCGCCGGGCGCAGTCGGTGGCCAACTACCTGATCGGGCAGCAGGTTGCCACCGCTCGCATGTCCATGCAGGGCTGGGGCGAGGACATGCCGGTCGGAGACAACGACACCGAGTACGGCCGTCAGCAGAATCGCCGCGTCGAGCTGGCGATCTGGGCCAACGACGACCTCAAGAAGGTCGCCGAGAAGAAGGCCGGTTGATCCACGTCCCGCTTCGATGTCGCGCCTGACCTGATGTCGGAAACGGGGGGATGTTCATCGCCGGGCTTCCTCAGGACGCTCGCCCTCGGGTTCGCTTGCGCCGGTTCGATGGCGCAAGCGTTCACGATGGGCGGCTCCGGGCGCATCCTCCCCGGGAACGGCGCTCGCCGGCGGCGCGGCGGTCCCATCGCTTGCGTCCGATCCCCTAAGCGATAGCGCCCTTCTTTCCGTAGACTCGCCTGAGAACGCCGAGTTGCCCCACGTGGTACGCCTCGTGGAACGCGAACGTCCCCAGCATCTCGCCCACGTTGTCGAGCTGGAACGGATTCCGGTCGGCGGGCAGGGGCGCGGCCAGCCGCTCCGCCGTGATCGAGCCCAGCGCGTCCATCAGCGCTATCTGCGACTCGTTCATGGCCGCCACGATCCGATCCCACTCCAGCGCCATGCCGGGTTCCGTGATCGGGGCGGACCCACGAGCGTAGCGCTGGGCATCGTCTTCGGAGAGGACCGGCTCCTGGCCCAGCAACCGAAGGATGCCGTTCCGCGCCCCGGCCAGGTGGCCGCCGACCCAGTTCATGCAGTTGCCGCCGGTCTGGGGCCGGACCAGCGTCTCCGCGTGGGTGAACCCCTCCACGTTCTGATGAAAGACGCCGTGCGAGAAGCGGAACTGCAGGGCCAGGTTGGCGGCCAGTTCCGAGGTGGTTTGCGAAGTCATGGCTTCTCCTTGGGTTGGGAGCGCAGGGAGACCTGCGTCACGTTGCCGATCTCTTCGATGACACGTTGGAACCCGCGGAGCTCTTCCGCGGTGATCCGGCTGCGGACCTGACGTTCGAGCTCGTCCACGGGGCGCTGAACCCGCTTGGCCACGGAGCGTCCGCGCCGGGTGATCTTTACCAGCAGCGAGCGGCGATCGTCCGGGTGCGGTTCGCGCACCGTGAGGCCACGCTCCTCCAGCCGGTTGAGGATGCTGGTGAGCGTGGACTTGCGCGTACCGAAGACGCGGGAGATCTCCGACACGGGCACGGGGGCATAGCTGTTCAGGAAAGAGAGCAGGTGGGCCTCCGTGCCCTGCACGTCCAGCCCGGTCAGCGCCTCACCGAGATGGATGCCGATCTGGCGGGTGGCGCGATGCAGCGGCGACAGGAACAGAAGCGGTTTGGGCGGCACGGCGACCCTCCGAAAAAGTACGAGTTCGTATAGTACGAAAGCGTACTAAATCTGTCAAGGGCCCAGCCGGACTTCCACCGTGGCCGCGGGCGCACTGGCCCAGGCGGCGGCCAGGTCGGCTTCCGTCCCGAAGGTGAGGGGCAGGTGCCGCGCGGGGACGGCCAGACGGAACGACCGGGCGAACGGGAACGGTGCCAGCCGCAGCTCGGCGGGCCCCTGCCAGCGGAGCGAGAAGCTCTCTCCGGACGGGGTCCGGCCCACGCGGTCCGCGGTCAGCCACTCCGCGGGCTCCACGGCTCCCGGTCCGGTGAGCAGACAGAACAGCGACAGGAAATCGAAGAAGATCAGCAGCGACCGATGCCGCTCGATCGTCGCCGGGTCCGCGTGCGCGGCCGGAAGCCGGTCCAGGATCCGCGCACGCCGTGCCTCCTCGAACGAGACGAAGGCCGGACGGTCCGGAAGGAAGCGGGCGTAGTGGAGACTCTTGAGCAGCGCCGCGTAGTCGTCGATCGACTCCAGCGTGTCGATGCCGGCGCGATACAGCGGCTCGCGGTAGTCGTCGTTCACGGTGCCGAAGGCAAAGGGTCCCGAGGCCGATTCGTCCCACCGTGCTTCGCGGTCGGCGTCCGCCCAGGCAAGGTCGTGGAGCGCCGCGGCCAGCACGAACCGGAATGGGAGCGGCTCGGGCGTCTCGCCCAGACCGATCCACTCGGCAGCCAGGCGGCCGGCCACCAGCGCGTGGTCGCACTGTCGGATGAGCCGGAGCGAGTCCCGGCGGCGTTGAACCAGCATGCGAGCATAGTAGCGCCGTCCTTCCCGGGCGACGACCCCTTCCCGAGCGGCGCCGTGTCCGCTAACCTGCCGCGCAGGAACGTCGCGGGCAGCGCGGCGCTGCCATCGGAGAGGTAATCGAGTGAGCCCGTCGGAAGCCCGTGTTCATCGAGGACAGCAGACGGCCGCGCCGCACATGCACTTCCGCGTGGACGGACAGGCGGACTCCGCGGAAGCGCCGTTGGTCCTGGCGCTGCACGGCTGGGGGATGGACGAGGACTTCTTCGCCCTGCTGCTGCAGACGCTCTTTCCCCGACCGGTCCGCGTCCTCATTCCGCGCGCCCCGTTTCCGGCGGCCTCCGCGGCCGGCAGCACCCGCAGCGGTGGCAGCTGGTACTCGTATGATGGCGACCAGGAGAAGTTCCGGGCCGAGCTGCTCCGCGTGGAGTCGGAGCTGGTCCAGTTGGTCCAGGAAACGGAAGCGGCCCACGGCTGGCGTCCGTCGCACCGGTTCGTGATCGGGTTCTCGCAGGGCGGCTACTGCGGTTCGTGGGTAGCGCTGCGCCGCCCCGACCTTTTCCACGGAATGGCGATCGTGGGCGCCCGCGTGAAGACGGAGTTCCTGGAGCGGGAGATGAAGGCAGCGGCCGCCTCCGGATTCCGGGCCCTGCTGCTGCACGGCGAGCGCGATCGGTCGGTCACGCCGGAAGCGGCGGAGCGGGGCCGGGCGGCGCTGACCGACGCCGGCGTGGATGCCCGGGTGCTCACGTTTGATGCGGGTCATTCCCTGGGGCGCGCCCAGGCCCGCGCGATCGGCGAATGGTTGGACGAGACGATTGCGCCGCGCTGAGTCGGGCGCTGCGCCCGCGAAACGAGAGCGGGGAGCCGACCTCAGGTCGACTCCCCGTCTTGCTTGCATATCCGCAGGAGCGCCGGTCTGCGACCTGGCTCCCGAAGACCTCTCCTAGTACTGCACGCCCAGCTTCTTGAGCGTGGGGTAGGTCAGCCCGCCCGTCGAAAGCTTGTTGGCCTTCTGGTATGAGGTGAGGGCCTTCCGCGTCTGCGCACCGTACACACCGTCGATCGGGCCCGGGTTGTGACCCGCGTCCAGCAGCGCACGCTGCATGCTCTGCACCATGTTCGGCGTCATGTTCGTCTCGCAGTAGACCTGACGCCACTCCATCCGGCTGGGCGCGACCATGTTCTTCTTCGTGATCTTGCCGTACTCGGCCGGAATCACCGTGCGGGTCTCGTCGCCCGGCTTGGTCTGCTTCATCACCTTGACCGTGGAGTACTCGGCGGGGATCTCGACCTTGCGGGTCGACGCCGGGGTCTTCTCGACCATGCGCTTCACCGTGGTGTACTCGGCCGGGATTTCCACCTCACGCACGGTCTCCGGAGTCTTCAGGACCTTCCGCGAGATCGTCTGGTACTGGGCGGGCTCCTCGATGAGGCACATGATCTCGCCGGTGGTGTTGTCCACCTTCTCGATCAGGCCGCGACCGCGCTTCCAGTACGTCCGTGCCGGCGACACCAGGACCTTCTCCTGCACGGTGTCCCACGTCTCCGGAACGATCTTGAGCGTCTTGCGGGCCGGCTTGACCAGGACCTTCTCCTCGACCCACTCGTACTGGGCGGGAACGATCTCGAGGCGATGCGAGCCTTCCTTGGTCTGGATCTTCTGCTCTTCCCAGTCGTAGGCGGCCGGGGCCACGCTGATCCGGGACGACTCCTCCTTCAGGAGCACGTTCTCGGTCGTGGTCTCGTACACCGGCGGCGTGAGCACGCGCGCGTAGCACTCACCCACGCGGGCTTCCGGCGGGAGCATGGACGCGGTCGCATCCACGGTGCCGGAGGTGGAGCTACCGGCGGCGGCCCGAAGGCGATCCGCTTCGGCACGCGCCTGGGCGGTGGCGGCTTCGGCCTTCTCGCGGGCGGCTTCCTGCTTCTGAAGCTCGGCGCGCAGTTCGGTCATGGCCTTCTGATTGGCAGCCGCGTCTTCGTCCACGTCGGACAGGGACGGGGCAGAGGCGCTGCAACCGGTCATGACGGCAGCGAGGATGGAGAACGCCACGAGCGGTGCTCCGGCGTGCAGGATCTTCCGAATCATTGGGGACCTTCCGGTTTGGAATGGATACTTCGACTTCCGGGAGCCGAGAGCCTCGGCAACGGGGCGGACGGATGGAAGTCGGAGCCAGAGAGTTCCGTTCCGCTGCCCCCTTGGACACGCCCTCACCGTAAAAGTCACGCGATGCGAGCCCGGCGGACCAAAGAAAAACCCCCGTCCGGCAGCCGGACGGGGGTTCCTGAAACTCTTTGAATCGACTCAGCTTACGGCAGCCACCAGGTGAACCCCATGTCGGTCACGTTCGCGCCCGTCAGGGAGAAGTCCGTGGTGCTGTCGCCCACCGGCGGGCTGTACAGGTCGATGGCCAGGCCGTGTCCGACCCAGAACGAGAAGCTGGAGACCGGGTTCCAGTGACCACGGAGTCCCACGCTGATGTGGGTCATGGAGTCACCGTCTCCGTCACCTTCCGGGGACCGCGAGTTGAACATGACACCGACCGAAGGACCGAAGCCGGAGTCGCCGTTCTCCCACATGTCCTTCATCCAGGCACCGGCAACCGTGAACTCGGTCTCAACGGCGCCGGAGCCCTCGGGGACGTCGTTCTTGTCAAAGCCGACACCGACGTGGATATACTGTCCGTCCAGGTCAAAGAAGACACCCACCGGAGCGTCCGTGTAGAGGAAACCCAGGCCCGTATCGGCTTGGGCGGTCGCACTGAAGCTGGACGCCAGAACAACGATGGCACCCAGCAGGAAGAACTTACGCATGGAAGAACTCCTCCATTGGAATCCTGGCCCCGGGAAATCCCGGCGACCCACTCTGCCCCGTCGGACTGTCCAAATAGGGCTCGACACATCCACCCCCGGCCCATGCATCCTTCGTGCGGCGCTCCCCGCGCGGTAAAGCGCTTCGCGCATCCGATCGGATCGCCAGGGTGGCAGCGTTCTATTCGCCACCGCGGGGAGAATGCTCAAACTGGACAATCTTGTAAAGCATTGATGAAACCTGTAAAGCGTTGACGAGAAAGGAATTCGCGAAAAGGCTCCGCGGGGCCGGGCCGGAAAAGGGCCCTGGAGCCCCCTCAGCGGCCTCTGAGGCCCTCCTCTGCCCGGCGCGCAGGGGGCCCGCCGGGGGGCAGGGTAACCTGCCTGGAAACCGCGAGTTACTTGGAATCCGGGTCGTCCGGGGCCGTCCCGGCGCCGAGAGGTCCGGCCCGGCGTCCCTCGGGACGGGCGGGAGGAGGCCCATGGGGCCGCTCCGCTAGTTCTCGTCTTCCGGGAGGAGCTGCGCCGGAATCGGCTGGCGGGAGGCGAATCCGCCGTCCGGCGTGTGGAACCAGGCCACCCGGTCCTCGTCGCTCCGCCAGCACAGCAGGACGTCCTCTCCGTCGATCCGGGACGGGAAGTCCACCAGACCCACGTCAAAGTCCCAGTCCTTGAAGGAGGCCCCCAGGTTCTCCAGCTCCTCCATCATGCCCAGGATGTCCTGCTGGATCTCTTCGCGGGCGGTCTCTTCGCCCTCGCTCCGCGGCGGATCCTGCTGGCCCCGGAGCTCGCGGGCGCGGTCCAGGATGTCCGTCACGATGCTCCGCACGAGCGGCAGCGACCGATTGGCTTCTTTCGGGGTGAAGAGCTTGCGGACCATGGTGTGCCTCCCGATTCCTGGGACCCGGCTATCCTACCGCTCCCGGTTCTTCGAGGAAACCCCGCGAAGTTCGCCACGTTCCGTGGGGGCTGGGCCGCCTCACCCCGGAAGGACGCGGATGGCCTCGTCGCCGGGGGTGAGGTTGCGCGGGCCGTCGGCGGTGACCAGGTAGGTGTTCTCGACCCCCACGCCGCCGAGCTCCCCCAGAAAGACCTTCGGCTCGATCGCAATCACCTGGCCCGCCCGGAGCGGAAGCTCGAAGCGGGGAGCGATCACCGGCAGCTCGTCGAGATCGATCCCGATTCCGTGCCCGAGGAAGCGGACCCGGTTCTCGCCCCACCCCATGAAGCGATCCGCCCACGGACTCCGTTCGACGATCGCGGAGACCTCGTCGAAGATGGCGGCGGGAACGGCGCCGGGTCGCACGCGAGCCACGGTCTCGCTCAGGATCTCGCGGCAGAACTCGTGCGCCTGGACGAGCTCCGGCGCGGGATCGCCCACACAGAAGATGCGCGTGCGATCGGCCAGGTAGCCACCGGCCGCGCCGACCACATCCACCATGATCGCCACGCCCGGCTCGATCGGTCGTTCCCCGCCGCCCTGTTGAACCGCCGGATACAACGCCTCCAGGCCGTCGGGTCCATCGAAGTAGCACGGGTAGCAGGCGGAAGCGCCGGAGCTCACGGTTCCGTAGTGCATCTCCAGATTCCAGCGTCGCAGCCGGATCGTGCCCTGGTGGCGGGCCGCGCGCATGGCCCCTTCCAGGAACGCCATGAGTTCGATCTCGCGGACCCCGGCCCGGATCCGCGGTGGCAACGCACGATCCATCGCATCGCCCACGATGGCCGCCGCCTTCTCGATCCAGGAAACTTCGTACGCGGACTTGATCGACCGCACTTCGCGGATGGCGCGCGATACGTCCCGGAACTCGACCGACGGGAACGCCTTCTGCAGACGAGCGAGCGTAGCCACCGGAACCACATCCAGCTCCAGTCCGACCCGCGTTCCCACCTGGGCCCCCAGTTCCG
>BQJX01000120.1 GCA_021604925.1 Gemmatimonadota bacterium | reverse complement strand
GTCTGCAGTCACCGCACACGGTTCAGCTGTTCGACTTCGGCGTCTCGGACGACGGGGCGTTCTACTACGTGATGGAGCTGCTCGAGGGGATCGACCTGGAGACGGCTGCCACCCGGTTTGGCCCGATGCCCCCTGCCCGGGTCTGTCACCTGCTGCGCCAGGCCTGCGCCTCGCTGGCCGAGGCGCACGCGGCGGGGCTCGTGCACCGCGACGTGAAGCCCGCGAACCTCATGCTCTGTCGCTACGGTCTGGAGTACGACTTCGTGAAGGTGCTCGACTTCGGCCTCGTCGGTCTTGGCGACGAGGCCCAGCCGGGCGATGCCAAGCTGACGAGCGAGGGTATCGTCCGTGGAACTCCCGCGTACCTGGCACCGGAGATGGTGACCGGTACGCAGGCAGTCGACGAGCGGGCCGACATCTACGGTCTGGGCTGCGTGGCCTACCGGCTGTTGACGGGGAGGCCGCCCTTCGAACGCGAGACGGCGATGGCCACTGTGCTGGCCCACGTCAACGACGCGCCGCGCGCACCTTCGCTCGTCTCGGAGCTGGAGATCTCGGCCGAGCTGGATGCGTCGATTCTGGCCTGCCTTGCCAAGAACCCGAACGATCGACCCGGTTCAGTCGAGGAACTGCAGGGAATGCTCGCAGCAGCGGTCGACCCGAGCGGCTGGGACGAAGCCCGCGGTGAGATCTGGTGGCAGAGCCATCGGCCCTCGCGGGTGTCGATGGAGGGAGAGGGGGGCAAGGCACTCGAGGTCACCATGGAGCTTCAGGGTCGGAAGACGCCGCCGCGCTCCCCTGACAGTGTCCGTCGTCCGTAGAGCGAGTTGTGGCCGCGTGATTCCAGACGCACACGGTCGGCTAGACCGCGTGCGTTCGAGGTTGGCGGGTGCTCGACGTGGCTGTACCCTGCTCCAAAGCAACGAGTTGCCCCCGTAGCTCAGGTGGATAGAGCAACGGTTTCCTAAACCGTGTGCCAGAGGTTCGAGTCCTCTCGGGGGCGCCACGTTCCCTTCGGTTCAGCCCTTGAGCTGCACCACCGCGAATCCGCCACCCTGCGGATCGCCCAGCACGCTGAACTTGCCGACCGGGATCTCGGTGGGGGGCACGTGAATCCGGCCGCCGGTGGCCGCGGCTTTCGCGGCGATCGCGTCGCAGTCCTCCACCGCAAAGTAGACCAGCCAGTGGGCGGGGATGCCTTCGAACTGATCCCCCGACATGGGCATGAAGCCGGCCGCGTCCTTGCCGGCGTTCTTGACCATGGTGTAGTCCACTCCGGCCATCGGCATGGCGGCAAACTCCCAGCCAAAGAGCTTTCCGTAGAACGACGAGGCCTTGGCGCTGTCGCGGGTCATGAGCTCGTGCCAGCTCATGCCGCCCGGCTCCTGTACGAGCACCCCGTGGCCGCCGTCGCCGATCGTCTGCCACGCCGCAAAGGACGCACCCTCCGGATCCAGGAAGAACGCCAGCTTTCCGAAGCCCGGAACCTCCATGGTGGGCACGGTGACGGTCCCGCCGAGTTCCTGGACCCGGGCCTCCGTGGCCTGGCAGTCCGCGGTGCACACATAGCTGTTCCACATGGGCGGGACGCCCTGGCTCTTCATGGCGTCGTCCATCTGTCCGAGACCGCCGATCCCGGCCTCGCCCTTGAAAAAGAACGCATACGGCGGCCCGTCGCCGGGCGACTCCATCACCAGGTGCGTCCAGCCGAACAGCTCGTTGTACCAGGCGGCCGCGGCTTCCATGTCGTGGGCCATGAGATCGATCCAGCAGAACTCTCCGGGTGCAAAGTCCTTGCGAGCGGGCATGAGCGACTCCTGTGATCAGTGCGTGAGGTGCGCCGCCTTGCGGATGCGCCGCTTGAGGGCGTGGATCTGTCGGCGCTTGCGTTTGGCCAGCGCGTGGTCCTTCGCGTCCAGCGCCTGGACGACGTCCGCCTTCAGAGCCTTGATCCGCTCCTTGATGGCGCCCTTGTCGATGCCCTCCACCACCAGGTGGGGCTTCTCGATGCCCATCGCATCCGCGACGATCTTGACGAGTTCGTCCTTCTTGAGCCCCACGGCGCCTTCGATGCCGGTTTGCTCCTTCGCCATGACGCGGAGTTCGTCCACCTTCTTCTTTTCCAGTTCGTGCCAGTCCATGTCTTTCCCCCTGATTCGATGCAGAGATCCATGAGCCACCCCGATTTTATTCCGGGACGCCGCCATGTCAATCGGGAGGCAGGGCGTTTCTACGCCCCCTGAGACGGCCAGCTTGACCGCGACGCGCCGCGATCGGATACTCGCCAGCCTTGCCCTCCGTCGCCCCGTCGGAGGTCCCCCTCGCTGGGCCGATTCGGCCGCCACCCGGAGTGAATTCATGGAAGCCATGCCGCTGCTCGTCCTCTCCAAGGCGGGCGAGATGGTCCGCGGAACCCCGATTACCGTGATTCAGGGTGGGGGACAGCCGTTCGTCCACGTGGCGAACAGCCTGCTCACGCTGGGCCCGGACCAGCGGAAGGTGCTGGATCTGAACCAGATGCCCGAGAAGCTGAAGAACGCGTACCGGAAGCAGACCGAAGGAAAGGGCTTCGGGTTGGACCCGGCGCTCACCGGGCCGAAACCGCCGGAGGCGTTCATTCACCGGGGAGCGGTCCCGACCGGCCCGAAGCTGCAGCGTCAGGGCGGGCACGTGGGCCAGACTCAGCACGGAAAGGGCCAGTACAACGAACCCCGGGGGTTCAACTCGGCCGCGCGATCGCAGTACGGCGAGAAGGCGGCCACGCTGCGGGGCAAGATCGCGTTCGTGCAGGAGACGATCGAGTTCCGGTTTCCGCACACCCAGAAAGATCAGTTCGCCGGCCAGTTCGCGGGCATGCGCCGCGACACGATCGCCCTGACCAACGTGGCCGCGCACGCCATGGACTCCGATTCGTTCACGGCCAAGGGCAATGACTACAAGCAGCTCAAGTCCTCCAAGGGCGATCGGCTCTGGCTCACGCTGGGCAAGCATGAGGCGACCGAGAAGAAGGCGTTGCTGTCGGCGGACTCGATGGGCGAGATGCTGGAG
The DNA here is from genome assembly GCA_021604925.1 of Gemmatimonadota bacterium. GTDB lineage: Bacteria > ARS69 > ARS69 > ARS69 > ARS69 > BQJX01. The sequence goes on along the minus strand of BQJX01000120.1, from coordinate 4,597 downwards.
GGGGGGATGGTCAGTTCCGCGGCCACCACTGCGGACGGCGTGGGCATGTTGATTGCCGCGCTGGGCGGGTCCGCAATGGCTGGTCCGGTGGCGGCCGGAGCCACGATCGTGATCGTGGCCGGGATCATCACGGTGGCGGCGGTCCAGGCCCATCTGGAGAACCTGAAGGCCAAGACCGTCTTCCTGCGGGTCACCTCCAACAGCGAGATGACCGATAAGAGCTTCTTCGAGTACGAGGAGAAGGAGTACGCCACGGCGGCGTACGGGAACACGATCGGCTTCAGCGAGATCAGCGACTTCATCGAGCGAAACATCCACAGCGTCTAGACTGGGTGGCAGCGCGGCGTTCGTCGTGCGGGTCCCAGTCCTTTTGCCGGGAGGTAACTCGAATGCGAACATTGATTGGTGGGTCCGCGGCCGCACTCATCCTTCTGGGCGTCGCTCCAGGTGCGTCTGCCGACAACGACAAGGTGCGCAATGCGACGGAGCGGGCTCGCGACCGTCAGGAGATTCGGAAGAACCAGCAGGAGCAGGCGGATGATCTGGCGGACCGCACGGAGGCGGTAAAACTGGCGGAAGCCCTTGCGGCTGCCCGCGAGACCAACGACGAGGCGGCCCTGGCCGCGGTGGACGCATCCGTCCTGCACTACCTGGCCGGCGAAGTGAAGGAAGCGGGGCAGGAGGAGGGCCAAGCCAAGCGCGAAGTGCGCCAGGGGCGCCGCGAGGTGAGATCGGACCGACGGGAGATCCGGGAGAACCGGAAGAAGAACGAGAAGGTCGTTCGGAAGATCGACGATCGACGCGACCGTCGCGACGACCGGCGCGATCTCCGGGACGACCAGTCCGACGCCCGCGAGGAAGCCGGTCGATTCGAACGCCTGACCCGCATCCATGAGGACTGGAATGCGCTCGAAGGGAACTTTGAGCCGGGCGCGCTGGACCGGAGAGCGGAACTGCTGGTGGCCCTGCAGGCGCTGGCAACGTCGGAAGTGGCGGAGAACGTGGAGGAATCCGCCGAAGATCGCAGAGAACTGCGCGAGGATCGGCGCGAAACCCGCGAGGATCGGCGCCAGGGGGACTAGCACCCAGCCTCCGGCAGGGCTAATCCCGGGTGCCTGAACCGCCGATCAACCCGGTATGAAATCCGCCATGCTGTTTGCGCCGCCGCTGCCGCCAGTCCGCATCGACGAGTCCGGCGAGGTCGTCATCGGCCGCTCGCCGGACTGCGACCTGACCATCGACTCCACGCGGGCGTCACGCTGTCATGCCGCCGTCCGCACCGAGGCGGGGAAGTACTTCGTGCAGGATCTGGGCAGCACGAACGGGACCTACGTGAACGGCGCCCGCCTGGAGGCGGAGCGGGAACTTGTCGCCGGCGACCGGATTACGGTGGGGGACGAGGCGATCACCTTCTATCACGTAGACAGCGCCATCGCGGACGTGGTGAGCGCGGTCTCGGTGGAGCAGACCATGATCGCCTCGGTCAGCGACCTGCCGGTCGACGGGGAGCCCACCCAGGAAGCCCTGAGCGGTGACTTCGATCAGATCCCGCCGTTCGCCGTGCTGCAGATCCTGGAGATCGGCGAGCAGACCGGGGTGCTCCGGGTGAAGGACGACGCGTCGCGGGCGGCACTCTGGCTGGTCCAGGGGCGACCGGTGCATGCGGCCGGTCCGGAACTGGAGGGGTTCGACGCCGCCGTGCGGATCGCGCGATCCAAACGCGGGAGCTTCCACTTCGAGCCGCGGACGGAGTCGGAGAGCCAGACCATCGATGGCTCCGTCACGAACATCCTCATGGAAGCCATGCGCATCGACGACGAGGGCTCGTAGGCGCCACCTCGGCTCGATCCGCCGCCCGTCCCGCAACGCCCCGTCTACAGGTTGAACCAGCGGTTCATCTTGATCAGGAACACGTTCTCCGGATGAACTTCGAAGAGCGAGTCGATGTCGTTCTTGAGATCGAAGTCGCCGCGGGGCTCGAATCCGAACCGCGACTGCGACCACACCAGGAAGATGCTGGACCCCGGCGAGTACTGCCACCGGACCACCAGGTTGGAGTTGAAGTCGCGCACGTTGAAGTCCGGATCGCGGAACTCGTAGTCCGTGACCGTGTCGCCGCTCTCGTCCACGAGATAGGTGTCCGTGCCCGCGTCATACGCGAGGTCACCGTCCAGGGGGCGGAACCGGTCCGCGTACTCCGTGGCCCGCGGATCCGTGACCCGCTTGAAGTCCGAGTAGCGCCCGGCGGAGACGAAGGGCGCGCCGTAGTACTGGATGGTCAGGGTCGGAGAGACGCTGTAGTCCAGGCGGAACGACAGATCGAAGGTCTTCTGGTCCAGGGCTCCGTACAGGTAGGCGTCCTCGCCGGCGTTGTCCACGGCGTCCACGAACTGGAACTCCGGTTCCCGATGGCTGTAGCCCGGATTCAACTCCATGAACACCGCATTCGACGGCCGCCAGTTCACGTACGTCCAGAAGTTGCTGGACTTGCCGGCGTTGTCGTCCGTGCGTCCGAGGCCGGCCCCGAAGCCACCGGAGACGGACCGGCGACCGTCCGAGTTGATCCCGAAGTCGGCGTTCGTGTCGCCCGGGATCTTGATGGCCGGGCCCCCGCGGAGTTCGCTGTTGGAGATGCGCTCGTTCTCACGGGTGGCGGAGGCGTTGTAGTTCCAGTTGTTCAGGAAGTTGGCGTTCGTGTTGAAGTTGAACGCCTGGTAGGTGTTGCCGCCGGCGTACTCGTAGTCGAGCCACTGGTTCACGTTGAAGGACATGCGCCGGAACACGCTGAACGGATTCCGCAGCGAGTAGCCGACCCACGAGAACTGGTTGATCTCGTCCGTGTTCCGCAGGAACCCGATATCATTGATCTCGAACCCGGGGGAGCGCCACGCGGCGCCCGTGTCGAACTGGACCTTCCCGCCCGACTTGCCCACCCGGACCGACCCCGCGTGTCCGGACAGGCTGGTTCGCGTGGGATCCACCGACTGCCCCTTGTTGTCGGGGCGCTGGTAGTAGCGGGCGGGTGCCCGCTGGGTCCGCAGGATGGCTTCCTCGCTGCCGGCGACCCGGCTTCCAACCACATTGATCGCAGTGTAGTAGGAGCGATTCATGATGGAATGGTAGAAGTCCACGCCGCCCGAGTAGGCGGATTCGTGCAGGAACTCCACCTCGGTGTCCTGGATGTTCCGGTTCACGGAGGTCACCAGGCCGCCGATGCGGGTCTCGCCGTCGCGGTAGTCCTTCTGCAGTCGCCCGACAAAGTAGTTCGTGGCCGGTTCCACGGTCACGTCGCGGCGTCCGCCCGTGTCGTCGGCCACCTCGGCGCGTTCCCGGGCGGTCACGCTCTCCAGAATCCCGATGGACAGGCCCCGGCGCGTCTTCCCGGTCAGCTTCATCGCGCCCAGGATGGACGTGTTGCCCGGCTGATCCACGTACCCGTCCTCGAACCGGTCGGCCCGGTACTGCGGACTCCGACCGATGCGGCGCGAGTAGAACATCCGGTCCTGCGTGTGGGTGCCGAACGCGACGGAGGGCGCGATCCGGGAGCTGAAGATGTTGGCGCCCTCCACGAAGAACGGGCGCCGCTCCGCGAAGAACGATTCGAACGCGGTCAGGTTCACTTCGGAAGGATCCGCCTCCACCTGGCCGAAGTCGGGATTGATCGAGAAGTCCAGCGTGAGATCACCGGTCACGCCGATCTTGCCGTCCACGCCGCCGGAGAGCTTGCCGGACGCTCCGTCCGCGAACGGATCGCCATCGACCTTTTCGAACCGCTCGCCCTGGGCCAGCGTGTACGGAAGGATCTCGATCTGGCGCTGCGCCTTGATCCCGCGGATGCCGCGCAGTTCGCCGAACTGGCTGACCCAGCCGTTCACGTCCTTGGGGATCGGCTGCCACGCGGACCGCTCCTCTTCCCGGTAGACGCGCCGCTGCACCTGGATTCCCCACACGTGTTCTTCCTTGTCGGCGTAGCGCAGCTGGCTCAGCGGGATGCGAACCTCGGCCGTCCATCCCTGGGCGTCCAGGCGCGTCCTGCTCTCCCAGATGGGATCCCAGTTTCCGTCCCAGTTGTCTCCGTCCTCGGAGATGAACTCGTCGCCCTGCGTGCCGGACGCGCTGATCGTGAACGAGAACGCGGTGCGGTTGTCATCGTAGCTGTCGATGTTGATCTCGACCCAACCACCGGGAAAGTTGTCGCGACGGCCGAGGATGCTGGCCACCTGATCCGGCTCCGGGTCGTTCGCGCGGTACGCCACGTAAAGATTCGCGTCATCGTAGAGAATCTTGAAGAAGGTCTCGCCGGTGGGCGGGTCACCCTCGGACGGTTCGCGCGTGAGGAAGTCCGCGCCCCACTCCACCTGATCCCACACGGAGTCATCCAGGATGCCGTCGATGCGGGGAGGGGTGGACGTGCGCTGGGTGGTGTAGACGCGCGGATTGGCCGGGTCCTGGGCGTGGGCCGGGGCCCCCGCAAGCAGGAGCGTGAGCGCCGGGGCCAGGAGGCCGAGCGCGCGCAGGACAGGGGGCAGCGGAGCGGTCATGGGTATTGGCCTCGGCTGGCGGAGAGTCTAAGCCATCACATTAGGTTCACTCCTTG
>BQJX01000119.1 GCA_021604925.1 Gemmatimonadota bacterium | reverse complement strand
GAGATGGCGTCGGAGATCCGATCGCATTCCGCCCGGCGGTCGTCGCCCGTGGTCGCGTTGGCGTAGCGCCCCGTGTGGATTTCCACGGCCTGCCCACCGATGCGGAACGACTCCTTGACCTGATCGAGATCCGGATCGACGAACAGGCTGACCCGGATGCCGCCGTCCTTGAGGCGACCCACCACGTCGGCCAGCTCGGATCCGCCCTTCACCACATCCAGACCGCCTTCCGTGGTCAGCTCCTCGCGGCGCTCGGGCACCAGCGTGACCACGTCGGGACGGACGGACAGCGCCACGCCCACCATGTCGTCGGTGGCGGCCATCTCCAGGTTGAACCGGGTCTTGACGAGTTCACGCAGCAGCCGGACGTCGCGATCCTGGATGTGTCGGCGGTCCTCGCGGAGGTGAACGGTGATCTGGTGGCAGCCCGCTTCTTCGGCCAGCAGCGCCAGCGTGACCGGATCCGGATCACGTCCCTGGCGCGCCTCCCGGATCGTGGCCACATGGTCCACGTTGACTCCGAGTCGCACTTGTCGCCCCTCCTTCTGCTGGATCGGATCGCCTGCGTTGGGAGATCAACGATGCATCAGATCCGAGAGAGGGACCAGTTGAATTCCGTCCCGCTGCCACTCCTCCAGGGCCAGCTTGACCGCGTCCACCGTATCCCGACGAACATGCCCGATGGCGATCGCATGGCCGTACCGCCGGGCGATCGAGGCCACGCGGTCCACCTGCACCTCGGGCACCGTCCCATCCTCGTCGTTCGCGTCCAGGAAGACGTTGTTCGCGGCGCAGCGGACTCCGACCCGGCGCGCCCGATCGGTGAGCACGGAGTACGGCGTGGTGCGACTGTCGAGCACGAAGAGCGACCGGTCGCGCGTCCGCAGTTCCTCCAGCAGAAGATCCATCAGCGCGGCTTCCGTGGTGGCGCGCGAGCCCATGTGATTGGAAACCCCGGAGTAGTCGGGGAACGCGTCCAGTTGCAGGCGAAGGCGACGACGGTTCTCCTCCAGGTCCAGCGCCGGATCCAGCGAGTTGGCCCCGGGATCGTGCCGCTCACTGTCCAGCGGCTCCATCGGCAGATGCAGGATCACGTCGTGCCCACGCTGCCGCGCGCGCTCGGCGAAGGACTCGCTGCGGGCCAGCCCGGGCAACACCGCAAACGTGAGGGGCCCCCGGATCTCCAGCAGCTCCGCCGCCATCCCTTCCACGGAGTACCCCAGATCGTCGAACACCACGGCCACCCGCGGGGCGCGGCGGTCTTCCTCCTTCGGGATTCCGGGCTCCGGTCGCACCGTGACCTTGTGGGTTCGCTCTCCCGCCCGGCCCAGTTCGATCTCGAGCGACTCCGGTCGCTCCGGCAACGGTCCGCGCTCCACGGCATCCAGCACCGAACCGCCGGCGGCTTCCACGGCGCGCTTCACGTCGGCATTCAGGCGCGCGTAGGTGTCGCCCGCGGGCATGGCCACGTCGATGGCGGAGACCGGCGCGCTCTGCTCGGGCGACTCCTCCTGGCGGGCGGAGAGACGCGCCCGATCCACGCCGCGCTCCAGGAACACGTCGTCCAGCGCCTGGTCCACGCCGGCCTGCGTCTCGGTATTGCGGGACATCGCGGTGTGGGCCAGCGCCGCCACCGCCGCCAGCACGATGGTGAGGCCCAGCACGCGGATCCAACCGGGATGGGAAGCCGAACGGCGCGCCATGAGCATCCGGGGGACGGGGGAATGAGAGGATGAAAACGGGCCGGCAGAGTACCAGTTTCAGGTCGACGCCGTCATGGGGCTTCTCGACGTCATCGGACGATCGGTGTCCCGCGCTGAGCGCCGCCGGGTCGCCACGGCCAAGGGCACGGAAAAGGGCCGGAGTCTGGAGACCCCGGCCCGCGATCGAAAAGCGTCCGCGTGGATGAACCGCCTTCGTAGCCCGCCGTCTAGAAGGCCTCTAGTTCCTCTTGGCGAATGATCTGGAACTTGCCGGGCTCATCCGGGTCCTCCACGACGATAAAGATGAAGCGCACGTCCGAGGAGAGACCGTCATTGGCGTTCCACAGGACGATAATGTCGGCAGTGGTCGTGACCTCGATGCCTTCGTCCACCGCCCGTTCGTTGGTGATGGTCAACGTCATGTCGATGGTGTCGACGGAGTTCTCGGTCTCCGCGCTCTGGAATGCGGTGTCGAACATATGCGAGGAGATCTCCAACTCGACCGTTCTCCCCCAACCTTCCTCGGGGATCCAACCGAAGTCGGCGGCGTCTTCCACCAGTGGGATGTACTCGAACTGCTCGTGGAGCAGCTGTTCGTACAGATCCAGGCGCTTCTGCCTCCACGCGTACGCGTAGAGTTCAATCGTATCGGCAATCGAGGTGCGCGGCGGCTCGCGATCATCGCCGCCCCCTCCGCCACCTTTGTCGCTTTCCGGGCTGAACGGACAGCCGGGCAGGAACAGAAGAAGCGCAATCAGCCCAAGTGCGGTCGGCGCTTTGCGAGAAGTTGTTCGGAAGACCACGGGACTCAACCTCCGAAATGCATGGAGTGCTAGGAGCGGGAGGGGCTGCTCAAGTCTCTACGGGCCAATGCCCTCGGACCCTACGGGGTGGAAAGGGCGACCTGCACCGATTCGGAGCCGCCGAGCCCACCGGGCGCGATCCTGCTCCAAGACGTCACTATTCTACAGGCGCAGGGGCGCCAGTGTCAATGCTCTCACGGATATCGGCGCCCCGAGGCGGGAATCCAACTCTTTTCTTTCCAACGCATTGGGGAGTCTAGAAGAGTCGCTGGGCGCCCTTCAGAAAGCCCCACGACGGAACCTGGGAATCCGACGCCACGTCCTCCCAGCCGAAGATCGCCCAATCCCCTCCGGTGAGCTGGGTCAGGCTGAACCAGGCCTCTCCCCGGTACTCCTGGGCCTGCCCGGAGGTGGTGACCAGCAGCGTGTAGTCGTACTTCCGCAGCCGCCCCTCGGGAATCAGCTGTTCCGTCGTGAACGTCAGCGTGAGCTCCAGCTCGCCGCCGGCCCCGGTCCAGATGGACTCCGCGGCGTTCGTCTCCACTTCCGCGGTCCACTCGCCGAAGACGTCCTCTCCCGGCCGCTCCTGCTCGTAGGTGGCCACGTCCGACTCGTCGGGTGTGAACAGGAAGTCCTCCGTGAGCGCCCGTTGGTAGTCCGTGAACACGCCGGCTTCGAACGCGCGTTCCAGGTTCTCCACCACGATCTCGGCCCGCGTCGGTGGGATCCAGATTCCCCCCTCGGTATCGCCGATCACCGGGTCCCGCGTATCGAAGAGGCCGCAGCCGGCGCCCGGCAGCCACAGCGCCACCACGATCGGAACTGCCCACTCCCAGCGTGCGCGCTTACCCATTGCCGCCTCCCTGCCTTGCCTTGGGCGCCTTGAACGGCTGATACTCAAGGACCGCCTTGATCACGAAGAAACTGCGGTCCACGTCGGTCACGCGGTCACCCGCCTTCTCGGTTCGCGAGAGGTCCAGGTCCAGCTGGATCGTCTTCAGGACCCGCCGCTTCAACGTGAACCCGCCCGTGAGTTCATCTGTCCGCGACGACGTGGTCAGGCTCTTGCCGTCGTCCACACTCACACTGTAGTTGTCGTCGCCGTCGCGGCGGTAGACGAACCGGGACCGGAGCCAGGGCGTCGGTGAGTACTGCACCACGGCTTCCACCCGGAACCGGTGGATCTCCCGCGACTTGGAATAGCGCCGGATGTTGTCCACTTCGCTGCGGGTAAAGCTTCCCTCGTCCGTGAAGTCGAATGTACCCAGCAACTCGGTCGACAGACGGCTGCTGACGGCATGCTGCCAGCGCTGGCGGGTACCGAACCGTCGCGACAGCGAGTTCCGCTCCTCGTCGAAGTCGAACACGCTGTAGCGGGAGTCGGCCGTGAACTCGCCGTTGATGTTGCCGTCGCCCAGGCGAACCGTGTAGGACGGCGTGATCAGGTAGGTGAAGTCCGTCTTGTTGTCGCCGGACTTCTGCGGGTGGATGTTGATGGATTGCGTTTCGCGGACATCCATCTTGATGGACGTGCTCAGGATCGAATACGGGTTGTACCGGACGGTGAACGTTCCGCGTTCCGTGAGCAGGTCCCGGTCTCCCGTGTTCTGCACCACGTCGTCAAACGCGAACGAGTCCAGACTCAGGAAGTAGCCCCCGTGCAGATCCACGTTCTGCGTGATCTTCTGCTTGTAGTCCAGCGATGCACTCTGCTTGTCCACGTTGCCCGACTGCGCCGTGAGGAAGTTGCGATCCTCCGCACTCCGCTGCAGCTTGATGGTGAACGCGGCGCCGGTCCACGCGTCGTACTGGATATCGGTGTCGGCATCCTTCCGGATCGTCTTCGCGAACTTGGCGGTCTCCAGATCGTACTCCGTCTTCCGTCCGGTGATCCCGGCGCTCGCCCGGATGTTCAGGCGGCTGTTCGGCTTGGCGTCCAGGTTGAGCTGCGTCGATCCGTCGGTCGCGTCGCGGGTCTCCTGGCGACCGGCAATCGAGTCGGACTGGGCGATGAACTGGCGCCGCTGGCGGCCGGCAGAAGAGGTACTGCGGAGTTGCCACCCCTCGGCCACTTCGTAGGTGCCGATCAGGCTCAGTTTGTCGTCGCGATCGGAATCGTTCGTGTTCGTTTCCACGTCCACTTCCACGAGCACGCTGTCCACCAACTGGTTCTCCTGCCGCGTCTCCTCCCGGGTGCCCCGCGAGATGCTCCCGCTGTAGTCCAACGACGCGTTTCCCCGCGGCAGCGGACGCGAGATCTTCAGCCCCCAGTCCGGCCGGAACGAACCGCTGCTCCCCGTGGTCCGCGGGGTCTTGTAGTCGCGCGTGCTCAATGCCATCCCCGCCGAGAAGTCCAGGTTTCCGAGCACACCGTTCTGGTAGCGCGCCTGGGCGCGACCGTTCACGGTGGTGTCCCCGGTGTCGTTCTCCAGCACCGTCCCTCGCGACTGCTGGCTCTGCGAATGGTTGGCCGTGAGCGTGGTGGACACGCCCTCGGAATAACGGAACGTGAACGTGCTTGAGAGATTCCGATCCTCGCGGATCTTGTCGGTCGACTGGTTGTACCGCTGCGTATCGGTCACGCGGGTGGACAGCGTGGTGCGACGCGTGAGCGGGATCGGCGACACGAACTCGTTGAACAGCTCGTAGTCGTCCTTGCGCTCGGTGTAGCGGGACTTCATCTTCGGATCGAACGAGGTTTCCAGTTCGATCGTGGCGCTTCGGATCGAATCCGCCACCGCCGTCACGGAGTCCCGCAGCGCCCGGATCGAGTCCGGCATCACCAGGTCAAAGCCGTACGCGTCGGTGAGCGGCTCCAGCGGATCGTCCCGGAGGTCCTTGTCGAGCAGGCGGGTGAGATCCGAGGTGGGATCGTACTCCCACCAGAAGCCCTCGATTCCCTCGCCCGGCGTCGCTTCCTCGAACACGGTGACGGCGCCGTCCGTGCTGAGGAGGGCCCGGACAACCGCGGAGTCCGCCGGCGCACCGTTCCCGCCGGCGGTGCTGTCCGCCGCCGATCCCCCGGAGGAGTCGGTCTGGCCGGTGGCCCTCGTACCCGATCCGGCCAACGCCAGAATCACCAGGAGTGCGAACGCTACGCCGCGCTTCAACGTGCCTCCCCGTGGATTCGTTCCCAGAGCCGTGGCCAGTCCTCGGGTTCCAGATCCTCGGGACGTGCCCCCGGGGGTTGGCCCAGGTCCGCAAGGACCGACACCAGGGTTTCCTCGGAAGCCAGCACGCCGGCCAGCGTCTTTCGCAGCACCTTGCGCCGCTGACGATACGCCAGGTTGACCGCGTCGCGCAGCCCCGGAGGCAGCGTGGCTCCCGGGATCCGGGTCAGCCGGAGCACGACGGATACGACGTCCGGGGGCGGCAGGAACGCTCCCCGTCCCACATCGAAACAGCGCTCGATCCGGTAGAGGAGTCGCAGCAGGACGGCCGGCGCGCCCAGCGCCTTGCCGCCGGCACTCGCCGTCAGCCGGGTCCCCACTTCCTTCTGCACCATCAGCACGCAACGGTCCCAGCGGGCCGCATGCTCGATCACGCCGGACAGGATGGGGCCGGTGATGGAGTACGGCATGTTCGCCACCAGCACGCGCGCCTCGGGAGTGAACGTGGCCAGGTCCAGGTCCAGGAAGTCCCCGCGGTGCAGCCGAAAGCCGGGCTCGTCCGCGAACGCATCGTCCAGGTAGTTGGCCACGCGGCGGTCCACCTCCACTGCCGTGACTCGAGCGCCCAGCGCCAGCAGCGGCACCGTGAGCGCCCCCAGTCCGGGACCGACTTCCAGCACCTCGGTGCCGGCCGATACGTCGGCCGTCGCCACGATACGGGCGCAGACCGCCGGGTCGTGCAGGAAGTTCTGCCCGAAGCGCTTCCGGGGAACGATCTCGTAGCGTTCGAGGACGGCTCGAACGGGAATCTTGGCGACGGGAATCGTGCGGACCTCTCTCAGGGAGGCGGGGCGTGCTCCCAGCGTGGGCCGAATTCGGCGGCCGTGGGCGCTGGCCCTTGATTCTAGCACGGGATCCCGCCGACGTCAGGAGGTGGCGGGCGCTTCCCCGGGCACGGCCGGGGCGGGTTCTTCCGGGAAGCCGAACAGTTCGTGCGCCGCCCGGCTGCTCGACTCCCACACCCGGTGCAGCGGCAGCTCCAGCTTTTCGGCCAGCGCCTCCGCCACGTGCGCCACGAAGGCCGGCTCGTTCCGTTGTCCGCGGTACGGCACCGGGGTCATGTAGGGCGCATCCGTTTCGATCAGCAACCGCTCCGCCGGGACGCGCTTGAGCACGCGATCGGCCTTGCCCTTCCCGTAGGTCAGCGTGCCAGTGAACGAAAGGTGGAAGCCCATCTCCACCGCCCGCTCCGCTTCGGCGGGACCCCCGGAGAAGCAGTGCAGCTGCCCCCGCAGGCCCGGCACCTCGGCGAGGCCGTTCAACACCTCGTCGTGGGCGTTGCGATCGTGGACGATCACCGGGAGGTCCAACTCCCGGGCCAGCCGAAGCTGCGCCGCAAACGCTGTCCGCTGCGCGTCGAAGGGGCTCCAGTCCCGGTAGAAGTCCAGACCGACCTCACCGATCGCCACCACCTCCGGCAGCCGCGCCCACTCCCGCAGATGCTGCTCCGCGACCGGCCCCCAGGCCAACGCCTCGTGCGGGTGGATCCCCACCGCCGCCCGCACCATGGGATAGCGGCCGGCGATCTCCACGGCGCGGCGACACTCCTCCAGGCCGATCCCCGGCACGAGAATGCCGTGCACCCCCGCGTCGGTGGCGCGCGCGATCACTTCGTCCAGGTCCTCGGCGTAGTCCACCAGATTGAGGTGGCAGTGCGAGTCGATCATCAGGACACCCGCGCGCCCGCGGCCATGTCGCCGCCCGGGGAAAGCAGCGTCATGCGTCCGTCGGCCTGCGCGACCAGGATCATGCCCTGGGATTCGATGCCGCGGATCTTGGCGGGCGCCAGGTTGGCCACCAGCACCACCTGCCTGCCGGGGAGATCCTCCGGCCGGAAGTGCTCCGCGATTCCGGACACGACCTGGCGCTTCTCGCTCCCGAGATCCAGCTGCAACTTGAGCAGGCGGTCGGCGCCCTCCACCCGTTCCACGGCCAGCACCGTGGCCACTCGCAGGTCCACGTCCTGGAACTGGGCGAACTCGATCGACTC
>BQJX01000118.1 GCA_021604925.1 Gemmatimonadota bacterium | reverse complement strand
GATCACGTAGTCCATGTGGCTCTGCGTATACGTTCGACGAGGAATCGCCAGGCGGACGAGTTCGTTCGCGGCGGGCAGCTCTTCTCCGGTCTTGGGATCCTTGTGCCCCAGCATCAGGCTGCCGATCTCGCAGGATCGGACGCCGCCCTCCAGGTAGAGTTCGGCGGCCAGCGCCTGTCCCGGAAACTGCGACCAGGGAAGGTGGGGCAGGAACGCCGACGCATCCAGGAACACCGCGTGTCCGCCGGGCGGTTGCACCGCGGGAATTCCCTGTCCGCTCAGCCGGGTGCACACGTAGCGGATGCTGGCGTGGCGGTACTCCTGGTAGCCCTCGTCCAGCGCTTCGTGCAGCCCCTGGGCCACCGCGTCCATGTCACGGCCGGCCATGCCACCGTAGGTGGGGAATCCCTCGGTCACCACCAGTCGGCTGCGGAGTTCCGCGGCCAGCGCGTCGTCGCGGCACGCCACGAATCCCCCGATGTTGGCCATGCCGTCCTTCTTGGCGCTCATGGTGCAGCCGTCGGCGAGGGCGAACATCTCCGCCGCAATGCTGGGCAGGGCCCGGCGGCGTTGTCCCGCCTCGCGTTCGCGGATCAGGAACGAGTTCTCGGCGAACCGGCAAGCGTCCAGGAACAGCGGGACCCCGTGGGTCGTGCAGATGTCGCGCACTCCCCGCAGGTTCTCCAGGCTCACCGGTTGTCCGCCGGCCGCGTTGTTCGTGACCGTGACCATCACCAGCGGGATCCGGTCCCGACTCTCTCGCAGCGTTTGCTCCAGGGCGGCCAGGTCCAGGTTGCCCTTGAACGGTTCGTTGCTTGCGGTGTCGTGCATCTCGGCGCAGGGAAGATCCAGCGCGGTGGCGCCGGCCATCTCCACGTTCGCGCGGGTCGTGTCGAAGTGCGTGTTGTTGGGGACCAGCGCCCCCGGCCACGCGAGTGTCTGGAAGAGAAGGTGCTCCGCGGCGCGCCCCTGGTGGGTGGGGATCACGTGCCGGAACCCGAAGATGGCCTGCACCGCATCCTCGAACCGCTCGAAACTGGGGGATCCGGCGTAGGTCTCGTCGCCGCGCATGATCGCCGCCCATTGCTCGGTACTCATGGCTCCGGTGCCGCTGTCCGTGAGCAGATCGATGAGCACGTCGCGGCCGCGCAGCGAGAACAGGTTCCAGTGGGCGGCCTCCAACAGGCGCTCCCGCTGTACCCGGGTGGTCAGCGTGAGCGGCTCCACGGAGTGGATCCGAAACGGCTCGATGATGGTCTTCACGGCACCCTCCGTAGAACGGGATTCCTGGTCCAGAAATACGGGGTGGGGAGGTCCTGGACCAGTCTCGGGCCGTTGGGGACCGATCGGAGGACGGGTGGGCTTCGCCCGGCCGGGGGTCCGGGGCCCGTGGGAGGAGGGAGGGTTGGGCGCGGCCGGGGCTCCGGGACGACCCGGCGGAGGGTGGACTCTCGCCCGGCACCGGTATGGAGTCGGCCCCGAGGCGCCGACGGGCCCCCGGAAGGGGGCCTCGCGCAGGGCCCGTCCCATTGCCTCAGGCAGATCCGCTTGACCGGGCCCCCAGAAGGCCCCAATCTGGCCCCGGAAGGTAGTTTCCGGCGTTGCCGGAGTCCGGTGTCACCGAGGGAATCGTGAACGCGAAAGACTTCAAACCGGCTGTCCTGCGGATCTTGCGCCCGATCACCGGCGCGCTGATTCGCAGCGGGATCCACCCGAACACGCTGTCGTACGCCGGTTTGGCGGTTTCGCTGGCGGCGGGTTGGCTCTACGGCGAAGGCCCGTTGGGATGGGCGGCATTCCTGCTGCTTCTCGCGGGGGTCTTCGACCTGCTCGATGGAGCGGTTGCCCGCGAAGGGCATCGGATGAGCCGGTTCGGAGCGTTTCTGGATTCGAATCTCGATCGGTACGCGGAGATCGCGGTCTTCCTTGGAATCGTCTGGCGGTTCCAGGGAGAGACGCTCACCCAGGTCGTCGCGGTCCTCGGAATCACCGGCAGTCTCATGGTGAGCTACACGAAGGCTCGCGCCGAGGGACTGGGTCAGGAAGTTTCGGGCGGCATGTTGCAGCGCCCCGAGCGAATCGTGTTACTGGCGTTGGGTAGCTTCTTCCTCGAGGGCGGCCTGCGGGTCGTGCTTTGGGTGCTCGCGGTCTTCACCAACCTGACGAGTGTGCAGCGCATGGTCCTGGTGGCCCGTTCGATGGCGCGCGAAGAAGCTTCCGAGGCACCGGACGACGGAGATGTGAAGGTGGAGGCTCGGGAAATCGAGCCCGCCCCGCCGTCGGCCTAGGGAACACGGTTCGGCCGGGCGATGTCGCCAGCCTCCGGATTCGGTGGGCGCGGAGTGGGAGAGGGAATGGGAAGCCGGACAGGAGTCTTCATCACCCTGGAGGGTGGTGAGGGTTCCGGCAAGACGACACAGGGGCTCCGCCTGTCGGAGCATTTCCGTGCACAAGGCTACGAAGTGGTCGAGACCCGCGAGCCCGGCGGCACCGAGGCCGGCGAGGTGGTGCGCGATCTCCTGCTGCATCGCGTGGACTCGCTGGATCCCCGCGCGGAGCTGGCGCTCTATCTGGCGTCGCGCGCCCAGCTCGCTTCGGAAGTGATTCGACCGGCGCTGGAACGCGGCGCCGCCGTGATCTGCGATCGCTTCGGCGACTCGTCCACGGCGTACCAGGGGGGCGGCCGCGATCTGGGCATCGACTTCGTGGAGACGATGAACGACTGGGCCACGTGCGGCGTGACTCCCGACCTCACGTTCTACTTCGACGTGGCTCCGGAAGAAGGACTCGCGCGCCGCGAAGGGCGAGCCGGCGGCACCGAGGACCTGGACCGCATGGAGCGCGAAGCCCTGGTCTTCCACGAGCGGGTGCGCGCCGCCTACCGCGAGATCGCCGCCAAGCACCCCGACCGCTTCCGGGTCATTCCCACGGACGGCGGCCCGGATGAAGTGTGGGCGCGGGTGCTCGCCGCGATCGCCGATCGACTGGTGGACGGGAAGGCGCGGCCGTGACCCCTTCCTCCTCCGCGAGCCATCGCCCCCCGCCTCGCAAGATCATCCCCGTGGTGGACCCCACCGGGATGCTGCTGCGGCAGATCTCCGGCGTGGAGTCCCGCGTTCCCTGGACCGCTCTCGGAATCGCGCTGCTGTGTCTGCTCTGGCTTCCCGGCCTCGCGCGACTCGGCTCGGAGCCCGTGCGTCCCGCGGAGACCGCGTGGGTGCAGGAGGCGCTCACTCCCTGGGAGGCGAAGAGCGACGTCAGCGCATTCTCCCGCCAGCTGACCCTGGCCACGTGGGCGTGGCAAGGGGCCGAGATCGAGTCCGCGACGCTCACGCCGACGCAGCGGTTGGCCACGCGCCTTCCTTCGCTGGCGGCCGGGCTGGCGGCGTTGCTTGTCTTCTATCTGCTCGCGCGACTCATCGTGGGAGATGCGGCCGCGTTGCTGGCGGCGTCGCTGCTGGCGGTGACGGCGCCGTGGGTGCAGGCGGGCTCCAGCGCGTTGCCGTTGATGCTGGGCGAGATGCTGGTCCTGATGGGGGTGGTCTGGGCGCTGTCCCTGCAGAGCCGCCATCGGGAAGTGGAGCTGGCGGGGGTCAACGCGATCCGCATCGGCGTGGCCGGAGTCTTCCTGGGGCTGGGACTCCTGATGACCCCGGCGGGCATCGCCACGTTTGCCACCACGTTGCTGGTCTGGCTGCTGCTCGGGATTCGTCGCTCCGACTCGAACGCCACCACGCTGCCGGTGGGTCGCCCGGCGGCCACGGCGGCGCTGGCGTTCCTGGGCGCGGGCGGATTGCTGGTGGGGGCCACCGTGTCCATGTGGGCCGCCGAGTTCTACCTGGGCGGGGCGCCGCTGGGCCTGTTCCATCTGCTGCCCACGTCTTCTTCGCCGGAGCTGTGGGCCGACGTCTACCGCAAGCTGCTGTCGCCCGGCCCCATGGGGGACCTGCTCATGGGCACGGCCGTGTTGGTGGTGGCGGTGGTGCGGGCGATCGAGTGGGCCGCGGGTCGGCCCTGGCGAGCCGCGGGGCTGTTGCCGTGGTTGTTCGTGGGACTGTGGATCTTTGCGGTGCGATCCGACCAGCTCACCACCGGCACGCTGGACGTTCCGATGACGGTGCCGCCGCTGTTCGTACTCGGCGCGGGGTGGCTCGTGTTGCGCGGGCTGCGTCCGGGCGTGGTCCGGCGCCAGGAGTACACGTTCCTGTTGATCTGGGTGCTGATGGGAACGCTGCTGATCCCCGTGGTCGGCGGCGCGCGTCCGCACGCGGCGCTCCTCGCGGCGTGCCTGGTGCTCCTGCCGGCGCTGGTGCTGGTGGCGGCCCGCGGGGCGCGCGCCCTCTGGGAAACGGAAGACGGGGTTCTCGCGCGCGCGGGCATCCTGGTGATCGCCTACGCTCCGGTGCTCGTCTTTCTGCTGCATGCCATCGATCATATCCTGGCGGCCGGCGTTCCCGGAGTGGGAGCGGCCGCGAACGCGCTGGACGGAACCATGCCGTGGATCGTGCTCGGCGCGGCGCTTCTGGGGATCGTGTCGGTGTTCACCACCGTCCGTCCGGACAAGGTGGTCGTTCGCAGGG
This sequence comes from Gemmatimonadota bacterium, assembly GCA_021604925.1. Taxonomy (GTDB): domain Bacteria; phylum ARS69; class ARS69; order ARS69; family ARS69; genus BQJX01. Next base: position 3,089 of record BQJX01000118.1, on the reverse strand, counting down.
GAACGCGTCGGCGGGGCGAAGCTTCCGGTCGGCGCCCCCATCGACGTCGAGGAGGTCGGGACCGGGAGAGCCGAAGTGATCGCGGCGGTCGGGGAAGCAGCGGCCGCTCCCGCACCTCCGGGACGCGGCCCGCAAAGACGCGCCCGGCGCCCGGCACCGGTGATTCCGCCGGCGAGTCCGGTCGCAGTGGCGGCAAGCGCTCCGGCGGCGGGAAACGTCGCAGCGGCCGACGTCGCGGGCGCCGCGGGGGCGGCGGATCCAGTCGCGGCGGCGGCCAGGACAGCAGCGGCGCCTGACCGGCCCACGCACTCCCGCGCGAAATGGTAGGCTGTCCCCCATGGAAAAGACTCTCCGACACCTCCTGCGGGAGATCCGCGAAGGCCGCCTGTCCGTGGACGACGGCGTGGGCCGGCTGAAGAACCTCGCCTTCGAGGATCTCGGGTTCGCGAACGTCGACCACCATCGGCGACTGCGGCGCGGCCTGCCGGAAGTCATCCTGGCCGAGGGCAAGACCACCGCGCAGGTGGTGGAGATCGCCGGACGCATGCTGGCGCAGGACGAGGACGTGCTGGTCACGCGGGTGGCCGAAGCCACCGCGCCGGCGCTGTTGGCCGCGCACGCGGACGGGAGCTGGAATGAACTGGCGCGCACGGTCCACTGGCGTCGGAGACGCGATCCGGAGCCGCAACGGCCGGGAGTCCTGGTGGTTTCGGCGGGAACGTCGGACCTGCCGGTGGCCGAGGAGGCGGCGGTGACCGCGGACATCCTGGGCAGCGAAGTGGAGCGCCTCTACGACGGCGGGGTCGCCGGCATCCATCGGCTGCTCGGGCAGGGAGACGCGTTGCTCCGCGCCAACGTGATCGTGTGCGTGGCGGGAATGGAGGGCGCACTGGCGAGCGTGGTGGGCGGTCTGGTGGAAGTTCCGGTGATCGCGGTGCCCACCTCGGTGGGATACGGGGCCAGCTTTGGCGGCGTGGCCGCACTGCTGGCCATGCTGAACAGCTGCGCGTCGGGGGTCACGGTGGTGAACATCGACAACGGGTTTGGCGCCGGGTACGCCGCGGCGGTCATCAACCGTCGGACCACGACCGGTGCGACGGCCGGTGCAACCGCCGGGACGGGCGACGGGGCGCCATGATCGCGCACTTCGATCCGGTCACCGGGGCCGCGGGCGACATGATCCTGGCGGCGCTGCTGGATGCCGGCGCCGACGTGGACGAGGTGCGCGCGGCTCTCCGCACGCTGCCCGTGCCCGAGTTCCGGCTGGAGACCACCGAGGTGCGCACCGGCGGTCTGCGGGCCCGGCGACTTGAACTCGAGATCCCGGATGAATCCACGCACCGTCATCTGCCGCAGGTGCTGGAGATCCTGCGCGGGGGCGAGTTGCCGCCGCCCGTGGTGGCGCAGGCGGAGCGGATCTTCCAACGTCTCGCCCAGGCCGAAGCGCGCTGCCACGGGATTCCCGAGGAGGAAGTGCACTTCCACGAGGTGGGCGCCCTGGATGCCATCCTGGACATCGCCGGTGCCTGTATTGCGCTTCACCTGCTCGGAGTGAACCAGGTCACGTTTTCCGCGCTGCGGGTGGGCACCGGGGAAGTCGCCTCGGCCCACGGGAAGATCCCGGTGCCGGTTCCCGCGGTGCTGGAGCTGATTCAGGGAGTACCGATCGTTCGTACGGACATCCCGTACGAGATTCTCACCCCCACCGGCGCCGCGATCCTGACCACGCTGGGCGTGCCGGTGTCGGCGGCGCCGTTTGTGGGCCGTCGCGTGGGAGTCGGGGCGGGTCGCCGTGAGTTGCCCGGACGGCCGAACCTCCTGCGTGTGACGATCGGGGAGGCGGCGGACGCGTCCGTGCCCTGGGAGACGGATCGCGTGGAGGTGCTGGAGACCAACCTGGACGACATGACGCCGGAGGCGATCCCGGCGGTGCTCGAGGCGGTGATGGACGCCGGTGCCCTGGACGTGTTCGTCACGCCCGTCCTCATGAAGAAGGGGCGCCCCGCGCAATGGCTCACGGTGCTGGCGAACCCGGAGGCGGCCCCGGCCATCGCCGCCGTGCTGTTCCGCGAGACCACCACCTTTGGCATCCGTCGCCACTCGGCGGACCGCTGGGTCCTGCCCCGGGAGAGCCGGGATCTGGCCTCGCCGTGGGGACCGGTGCGGGTGAAAGTCGGGAAGCTGGGCGATGGCGCGCTGCGGGTGGCGCCCGAGTACGAGAGCTGCCGCGAGATCGCCCGTCGGACCGGAATCCCGCTCCTGGACGTCCTGAGAGAGGTGGAGCAATTGATTCGATCTGCCGAATGGGTGGTATCCAGTGAGTGAAAGCGTGAGGCGATTCATTCGGAAAAGCACATGGATAGCGAGCAGCCTCGCCCTGGGGGGCTGCGCCATCCTGGGCCCCGCCCAGATCGACACCGCCCGGACCGGAGAAACCGTGGTGCGCGTGGTGTCCTCGCAGACGTTCGACGAACTGGCCCAGGCGGTCTACGGCGACGCGTCGCTGGGACCCGCGATCGCGGAACTGACCAACCTCACCTACGCCGACGGGCTGTCGCGCGGTGAGATCCTGGTCCTGCCCGTCCGACAGGAACTGGATGAGCGCGTGCGCCTGGCGCGGCAGGCCGATGATCGCTTCGCCAAGGGCCTGGACGCCGTGGACCGGGGCGCCTTCCAGGCGGCGGCCGGCCATTTCCGGGCCGCGCTCGACGTGGCGCCCCAGCGGTTGGATGTCCGCTACAACTATGGTCTGGCCCTGATGAAGGGTGGAGACGCCGTGGCGGCCACGGCCGTGCTGGAGGAAGTGGCGCGCCTGCGCCCCAAGCACGCGGACTCCCGCTACGCGTTCGGATCGGTGCTGCGCCAACGCCGCGCCTGGGATCGCGCCATCCGCGAATTCGAGGCGGCAGTGGATCTGGACCGGAAGCATGCGCCCGCCGCCTATGCCCTGGCGCGGACCTGGGAGGATCGCGGCGATCCCGACCGCGCCCGCCGCGCGTACTCGAGATTCCTGGCCCGCTTCCCCGAGGACGCCCTGGCCAAGAGCGCCCGCGACCGGATGAACTCGCTGCCCGCCGCCACTTCCGACT
>BQJX01000117.1 GCA_021604925.1 Gemmatimonadota bacterium | reverse complement strand
GGGAGGCGCGCCCCACGGCCGTGAACCTGGCGTGGGCCGTGGACCAGCTGCTGGCCTGCCTGCGGAAGCACGAGAACGAGCCCGCGGCCGAGCAGCGGGCCCACCTGCTGGAGCTGGCGACCGAGATCCACCGGGACGATGAGGCGTCCTGCCGGGCGATCGGGATGTTCGGGGCGGAGCTCATCCCGAACGACTCCACCGTGCTCACGCACTGCAACGCGGGTGCCCTGGCAACATCGGGGATGGGGACGGCGTTGGCCGTGGTGTACGCGGCGCACCAGGGCGGCAAGTCGGTGCAGGTGCTGAGCGATGAGACCCGACCGCTCCTGCAGGGCGCGCGGCTCACCGCGTGGGAGTGCCGCAAGATGGGCGTTCCCGTGACGGTGCTCTGCGACAATGCGGCGGCGTGGGTCCTTTCGCAGGGAACCGTGGATCGGATCGTGGTGGGCTCGGATCGCATCGCGGCCAACGGAGACGTGGCCAACAAGATCGGGACGTACCCGCTGGCGGTCATGGCCCGGGAACACGGCGTGCCGTTCTACGTGGCGGCGCCGCTGTCCACGGTGGACTTCGACACGCCGTCCGGGGATCTCATCCCCATCGAACAGCGCGATCCGGAGGAAGTCACCACGCCCCGCGGGATGCGAGTCACGCCGGAGGGTGTGAGTGCGTTGAACCCCGCCTTCGACGTGACGCCCCACGCACTGGTGGCGGCCATCATCACGGATCGGGGAGTGGCGCGGGCACCGTACACGGAGTCGCTCCGCGCCCTGGCGCAGGCACGACCGGCGCCGCGGTGACATGAACACCGCCTGGCACGTGCTTCGCCGCGGCCCGACCTGGCAGGACGGGCGCGTCTTTGCAGACTGGGCCCGGTGGAAGGCGGCGGGTCCCGGCCGGGCCACCTCGCGCCGCACGCGGGTCCGGCGGTTCCGGATCCACGGCGTGGAGCTGGAGATCGCGGACTTCGCCGCGTCGGGGGCGCCGGAGATCGACTACTTCGAGCTTCGGAACGACGAGTACGGGATCGACTCGATCGACTTCGCCGACGGGGACACGCTGGTCGACATCGGTGGCAACGTGGGGATGGTGGCCATCTACGCGGCCCGCCGCCATCCCGGAATCCGCGTCCTCTCGTACGAACCGATCCGGGACAACCACGATCACTTCGTTCAGAATCTGGAGAGAAACGGGGTCACGAACGTTCGGCTCTTCCATCGGGCGGTGACCGGAGACGGCCGTGAGCTGGAGATGACGGTCCACGCGAGCAACAGCGGGGGAGCCACCGCCCAGGTCCGGGACCTGGAAATGAACGATCACTTGCGCTCCAGGGTGGGCTCCACCACGCTGGACGAGATCTTCCGGGAGCATCGCCTGGAGCGGGCGCGCCTGCTCAAGATCGACTGCGAGGGATCCGAGCACGAAGTCCTGCGGGCGGCCACCTGCCTGGACCGGGTGGACTATCTGTCCGGCGAGTTTCACGTGAACGGGCTGCTGGAGAGCCAGGGACACTCGATTCAGGGCCTTACCGATCACTGTGCCCGCTTCATCGAGCGGGATCGGATTCGGGTCAAACCGTGCCGGATGGCAGAATAGATAGCGGTGAGCTTCTCCTGGGTGTGGAAACCTGGATGTGTAAGGGCCCCGGCCCCGCTCCGCCCCTCCGCAGCCCCCCCGTCTGGTCGGGGAATCCCCGGAACCGTATCTTCCCCCGCTTCGATGACTTGACGGGGCTTCTACCCGGCTGTTAGTCTGACCCCCTTTTCGCACTCGGAAAAGCACGAAAGGGGCCGCAATTGCGCCCGGGTCGGGGTTCGACCGCACCATGTGCACGCACCCGCACGTGGGGCTCGGAACCGCCGGGAAGGGCCCCGGATTCACCCTGCACCCCCGGTTGCCGGGGGGAGGTACGAGTTGAAGACGCACGTCACCAAAGGCGCCGAGATCCAGAGCGATTGGCATGTCATTGATGCCGACGGTGTGGTTCTCGGTCGGCTGGCCTGCGAGGCGGCGGCGCTGCTTCGTGGCAAGCACAAGCCGAACTACTGCTCCAATCTGGACGGTGGCGATCACGTGATCATCGTGAACGCAGCCAAGATCGTCCTGACCGGAAACAAGCTGGACCAGAAGATGCGCTATCGGCACACCGGGTTTCCGGGCGGCCTCAAGGCCACGCCGTATCGCAAGTGGATGGCCGCCGCTCCGGAAGAAGTGGTCCGGAAGGCCGTGAAGGGCATGCTGCCCAGCACGCGTCTTGGTCGGGCCATGTTGAACAAGGTGAAGATCTATGCCGGCGCGGAGCACCCCCACGCCGCTCAGGTCCCGCAGCCTTATGTGGTCAAGAGTTCGCGTCCGCGGGAAGCCGCGTAGGAGCCAAATGAATGTCTGAAACACTGCAGTCCGTGGGACGTCGCAAGAACGCCGTTGCGCAGGTGCGACTGGTCCCCGGTACCGGGCAGCGTACGGTGAACGGAAAGCAGTTCCGGGCGTATTTCGACCGGGACTCTCTCGTGGATCACACCGAAGCGCCGCTGTCCCTCACGAACCTCAGCGTGAACTATGACGTCGTGGCGGTTTGCCGGGGCGGAGGCAAGACGGGTCAGGCGGGCGCGGTTCGGCTCGGCATTGCCCGCTGTCTCGTCAAGGCGGACGGGGAACTCAAGAAGCCGCTGCGCGGCGCCGGGTTCCTCACGCGCGACTCGCGCATGGTGGAGCGCAAGAAGTACGGCCAGCGCGGAGCGCGTTGCCGGTTCCAGTTCAGCAAGCGATAGAAACGAACCGGCTTCGGCCGGAAATCCTGCACGCCTCCCGACCGAACGGGGGTCCGTCCTTTGCGAGATCGGCGCTGGGCGGCCTGAACGGGTAGACGGGGGCGGAAGCCAAACCACAAAGGAGCCCGATCTTGACCGAGATTTCCCTCAGGGACCTGCTGGAGGCGGGTGTCCACTTCGGACACCAGACCGCCCGCTGGAACCCCAAGATGCGCCGCTACATTTTCCTGGAGCGGAACGGGATCTACATCCTGGACCTCCAGAAGACCAAGGCCATGCTCGAGCGCGCCCAGAAGGTCGTGCGCGACGCCGTGGCGGCGGGCGGCACCGTGATGTTTGTCGGGACCAAGAAGCAGGCCAAGGACTCGATCCGCGAGGCCGCCGAGGCATCGGGTCAGTTCTACGTGACCGAGCGCTGGCTCGGCGGCATGCTCACGAACTTCCAGACGATCCGTCAGTCGTTGAATCGTTTCATCGAGTTGGAGCGTCGAACCACGGACGGAACCTGGGAGCTGATCGGCAAGAAGGAGCGGCTGCGCCTGGAGAAGGAACTTTCCAAGCTTGATCGAGTATTCCACGGGATCAAGACCATGGATCGTCCGCCGGCGGTGCTGTTCGTGGTGGACACGAACAAGGAGAAGATCGCGGTCTCCGAGGCGCGCAAGCTGAACATTCCCGTGATCGGGCTCGTGGACACGAACTCCGATCCGGAGCTGATCTCGCATCCGATCCCCGGCAACGACGACGCCATTCGATCGATCCAGCTCATGGCCAACGCCATGGCGGAGGCCGTGAAGGAAGGATCGGTCAAGGCGCGTGACCAGCGGGAGGCGGCCGAGAAGGCTTCCGCCGACGCAGCCGCCGAAGCCGAAAAGGCCAAGGCCGCAGCCGCGGCCGCGGTGACGGCCCCGGCCGCCAGCGAGTAGCAGACGCATGAACCCCTCGCCACCGCGCGGCTTTGCGCGGGGCGGGGGAGTCCATGAACGTCCACCGAGCTTCGTTCCACGACGCAGCACGAACACGGGAGCCCACACGGGCGCATCCCCAGGAGAGAGAGCATGTCGATCGACGCCAGCATGGTGAAGGAACTCCGGGAAAAGACCGGAGCCGGCATCATGGATTGCAAGAAAGCGCTGAAAGAGACCGAGGGAAACCTCGACGAGGCCGTGAACTTCCTTCGTAAGAAGGGGCTGGCCTCCGCCGCCAAGAAGGCCGGTCGCGAGACCAAGGAAGGCCTCGTGGGTTCGTACATCCACAGCAACGGCAAGATCGGAGTCCTGGTGGAAGTCGCGTGCGAGACGGACTTCGTGGCCCGCACGGACGAGTTCCAGGCGCTGGTCCGGGACATCGCCATGCACGTGGCCGCCGCCGATCCCGCGGCCGTGACCCGCGACGAAATGGACGCGGGCGTGGTCGCTTCGGAGCGGGAGTTGATGCTCGCCCAGGTCAAGGAGATGGGCAAGCCGGAGGCGATCGCCGAGAAGATCGTCGAGGGCAAACTGGAGAAGTGGTACGGTGAGCGGGCGCTGATGGAGCAAGCCTTCGTCAAAGACCCGGACCAGAAGATCGAGGACGTGGTCAAGGCCGCGGTTGCCAAGCTCGGAGAGAACATCCAGATCCGGAGATTCTCTCGCTTCCAGCTCGGCGCCTAGACCCGCCGGAACATCGATCGGCCCGGGGCGGAGCCTGCTCCGGGCCTTCTCGTACCCCCGAGCCCTGCGGAATAGAGATGACCCCACGCTACGAACGAATCCTGCTGAAGCTGTCCGGCGAGGTATTGGCCGGCGATGAGGGGTTCGGGATCGACCCGCCCGTGATCGGCCGCGTGGCTGGCCAGATTCGCGACCTCACCGAGCTCGGAGTGCAGGTCGCCATCGTGATCGGCGGCGGCAACATCTTCCGCGGCCTCGCTGCCAGTCACCTCGGCATGGACCGCGTGAACGCGGACTACATGGGAATGCTGGCCACTCTGATCAACGCCATGGCGCTGCAGGATTGCCTGGAGAAGATCGACGTTCCCACCCGCGTGATGACCGCGATCAACGTGCAGGAAGTGGCCGAGCCGTACATCCGACGCCGCGCGATTCGACATCTGGAGAAAGGGCGAGTGGTGGTTCTGGCGGCGGGAACGGGCAACCCGTTCTTCACCACCGACACGGCGGCCAGCCTGCGCGCGGTGGAGATCGGCGCCCAGATCATCATGAAGGCTACCAAGGTGGACGGAGTCTATACGGCCGACCCCGAAAAGGACTCGTCGGCGGAACTCCTCAAGAAGATCAGCCATCGGGATGTTCTCACGCGGAACCTGCGCGTGATGGATGCCACAGCAATCTCCCTGTGCATGGAAAACGACCTGCCGATCCTTGTGTTCAAGATGGGCGAAGCGGACAACATGCGCAGGGCATTGCTCGGAGAGGAAATCGGAACCCTCGTCGGGAGTGAAGCGGGATGAGTGACGTTGTCTTCAACGAGTGCCGTGACAAGATGCATAACTCGGTAGAAGCGGTGAGGCGGGAGTTCTCCAAGTTGCGCGCCGGCAAGGCAACGCCCGCGCTTCTGGAGGGAATCCTGGTCGACGCGTACGGAAGTCAGACCCCGATGAACCAGGTGGGAACCGTCGGCGCCCCGGAGCCGCGGCTGCTCGTGGTGCAGCCGTGGGACAAGTCGCTGATCGGCGCCATCGAACGGGCGATCCAGGCGTCGGATCTGGGACTGAATCCCATGAACGACGGTCAGGTGATCCGCGTCCCGATTCCGGCGCTCACCGAGGAGCGGCGGCGCGATCTGGTGAAGGTGGCCAAGGGCTACGCGGAAGAGGGTCGGATCGCGGTTCGCAACGCGCGCCGCGACGCCAACGACGCGCTCAAGCGCGAGCAGAAGGCCAACGACATCACCGAGGACGAGGAAAAGAAGGCCCACGCGCGGATCCAGGAGATGACGGATCAGCACGTGAAGGAGATCGACGCGGTCTTCGCCAGCAAGGAGCAGGAAATCCTGGAGATCTGATCGAGGGCCCATGACGAATCGCGAGCTCGAGCTCAAGCAGGCCATCGACGACCGGGTCGCCCAGGGCGCCCGGATTCCGCGCCACGTTGCCGTCATCATGGACGGCAACGGTCGCTGGGCGAAAGCCCGCCACCTCCCCCGGCTGGCCGGTCATCGCGCCGGGGTGCGTCCGGTGCGCGAATCGGTGCGCGCCTGCGACGAGCTGGGCGTGGAGGTCCTCACGCTCTACGCGTTCTCGGTCGAAAACTGGAATCGCCCCAAGGCCGAGATCGCCGGCTTGATGCAGGCCCTCAAGGACACGCTGCGCCGCGAGCAGGCGGAGCTGAACGAGAACGGCGTGAGTCTCCGCACCATCGGCCGGACCGATGACCTTCCGTTCGGCGTGCGTCGGCAGATCGAAAAGACATCCGCCGCGCTGGCCGGCAACCAGGGACTGATCCTGAACCTGGCGCTCTCCTACGGCGGGCGGCCGGAGATCGTGGATGCGGCGCGGGCCGTGGCGCGCGAGGTGGAGGCGGGTCGGCTGAAAGCGGATGACGTGGACGAAGCCACGTTTGCCCGTCATCTCTACACGGAGGGACTCCCGGATCCCGACCTGCTGATCCGGACGTCGGGAGAGCTGCGCGTGTCGAACTTCCTGCTCTGGCAGATCGCCTACGCGGAGATCTGGGTGACCACCACCCCGTGGCCGGACTTCGGGCGGGAGCATCTCTACTCTGGGATCCTGGACTACTTCGGTCGGGCCCGGCGCTTCGGCCGGGTCGAGACCACGTCTCCCGACGTGGCGCTGGCGGGTCACGGCGGGAAGAAGTAGCGCGTGGGAACCTTCCTCCGGGTTCTCTCCGGCTTCGTCTTTGTGCCGTTGCTCATCTGGCTGTCGCGGCATGGCGGCGCCTTCTTCCTGTTCCTCGTCCTGAACATCATCGTGGTGGGGCTCTGGGAGTTCTATCGCCTCATGGAGGCGAAGGGCGTGGAGCCCTCCAAGAAGCTGGGGATCACGGCCGCGTTGACCGTGGCCACGCTGGTGTACTGGGGCGGCGCCACCCACTTCCTCGGGATGTTTCTCGCGCTGTTCGTCATGACGATCACGTTGCGCGAGCTGTTCCGCCCGGTCGAACGGTTCCCGATCTACGACATCGCCACCACGGCGTTCGGCGTGCTCTACGTGGGCTGGCTCGCGATCCATCTGCTGTTGCTGCGCGAGTTGCCGCGCGAGGTCGGCGTGGACTACCTCTGGGGGAGTCACTTTCTCCTCTACGCGTTCCTGATGACGTGGTCGTGTGATACGGGGGCGTACTTCCTGGGACGCGCCTTCGGACGGCATCGGCTGCTGGAACGCGTGAGCCCCAAGAAGTCGGTAGAAGGCGCGGTGGCCGGATTCCTGGCCTCCGTGGGCGCCGGCATCCTGGGTCCGCTCTGGTTCGTGCAGGATGCCAATGGCGTGGCGCTGCTCACCCTGCCCCAATCGGCCCTGCTGGGGGCTCTGGTCGGCATCTTCGGCCAGCTGGGGGATCTGGTGGAATCTCTCCTGAAACGGGATGCCCATATCAAGGACACGTCGGATACCATTCCGGGGCACGGCGGCATCCTGGACCGGTTCGACAGCCTGTTCTTCACGGCGCCGGTTACGTACTACTTCCTCCTGCTGGCGGTGTTCCGATGAGCAGCCCTGATCCCGTCGCCACGCCCCGCGCCATCACCCTGTTGGGGGCGACCGGGTCGATCGGGCGGAGCACGCTGGACGTGGTGCGCGCCTGGCCGGGCCGCTTCCGCGTGGAAGCGCTGGTGGCCGGCTGCCAGTGGGAAGTCCTGCTGGAGCAGATCCACGAATTCCATCCGCGCTTCGTGAGCCTGGCCGACGCGGACGCCGCGCGCTCCCTGCGCGAAGCGCTGG
>BQJX01000116.1 GCA_021604925.1 Gemmatimonadota bacterium | reverse complement strand
GGAGACGTTCGTGCGCGACTTCGTGGCGGCGTGGAACAAGGTCATGAACCTGGACCGATTCGACCTGGCCTGATCGACGGTGGCGGCCGGGACCTTCGGGGTTATCCCCGATTCGATCCCGAGCCGCCGCCCAGGGCCGGGGCCAGCCGGTCCCAGACCCGGTCTTCCACATTGTCCAGGAACAGCTGCAGGTGCGGGAACGGGATCTCGATGCCGGCTTCGTCCAGCGCGATCTTGCACTCCTCGATCACCGCGCAATGCGTCTTCGGCCGCAGGCTGGGGTCGTCGATCCACACCCGGACGAACAGGTTCACGCTGGAGTCGCCCAGCGCGTCCGCGACCACGTCGGGGGCCGGGTCCTTCCGGATCCAGTCCATGTGGCTGCCGAGTCGATCCAGGATGACCTTGCGAGCGTGGGAGATCGACTCCTTGTAGGCGATGCCGACGGGCACGTCGACGCGGACCTCGCCCTTCTGCGTGTAGTTCTCGATGACGCTGTTGATGATGTTCTTGTTCGGGATGATCACGTACGTGTTCTGGTTCGTGCGGATGCGGGTGGTGCGCAGGGTGATGTCCGCCACCTGGCCGAATTGGCCTTCCGTCCTGAGCCAGCTGCCCACCGTGAACGGCTGGTCCCAGAAGATGAGGAAACCCGCGATCACGTTGGACACGGAATCCTGCGCCGCGAAGCCCAGCGCCAGGCCCACCACGCCGATTCCGGCCAACGCCGCGGTCACGTTCACGCCCAGCTGATCCAGCGCCATCACCAGGCCGAAGATGGCGAGCGCGTAGCGATACACACTCTCGATCATGAGTTCGATCAGCTTCGGCTGCAGATTGGTCTGCCGAAGCCCGGCGATGAGCGGCTTCCTGGTGAGGCGGTAGGCAACCTGGAACGCGATGAAGAGCAGGATCGCCGCGAACAGGGACGGGAGGAAGGCAACGATCCGGGTCATGAGATCCTGCACGTCGATGAGGCTAGACAGCTGTTCCACGTTGGTTCTCCTTGCCCGTGCGATGAAGAAGGAAGCCTGCCCTCCGGTTGTCGGTGGTCGCGACTCCGCGGACGTCAGCCACCGGAGATGGCCTGATGGATCAGGATCTCATCTCCGGACTCCAGCGGAGTGGAGCGCAGACCCGTCCGGGGGACCACCGCGTCGTTGAGCATGCACAGGATGTGCGGCCGCAACTCGCCGGAGTCCTCCGTGAGGTGGTGCCTCAGCGCCGGCGCCTTCTCGAAGGCGGCCTCCAGCGCCTCTCCGATCGTGCGCCCACCCAGCGTGACCCGTCGCCAGCCGGCCACCGTCCGGAGGAGCGTGGGCAGTTCCAGCGTCACGATCGGCGGCGAACCCGCGGTCACACCACCGCCGCCGTCACCGAGTAGACGGAGGGCAGGTACTCGGCCGCCGCCTGCCAGCTCTCGCCTTCGTCGGCGCTCGCAAAGACCTGGCCGCCGCCCGTTCCGAAGTAGATGCCGCACGGCTTCAGGCTGTCGGACGACATCGCCTGGCGGAGGACGCTCACGTAGGCGTTCTTCTGGGGAAGCCCCTTGGTGAGTCGCTTCCAGCCGCGACCGTTCCCGTTCGGACGGAACACGCTCAGCGCGCCGTCCGTGGCGCGGAACGCATAGCCTTCGGGTTGGAGTGGAATCACGTAGCAGACTTCCGGATTGCCGGGGTTGAGGGCCAGACCGAACCCGAAGTCGTACGGCAACCCCTTGTCGATGCGGTTCCAACTGTCCCCGTGATCGTCGGAGCGATACACGCCCACGTGGTTCTGCTGGAAGAGCCGGCCCGGCTCGGTGGGGTGCACGCGGAGCTTGTGGACGCAGGTGCCCACCGTGGTCTCCTTGGGCGCGCCCACGTACTTGGCCACGCTGGCGTTGATCGGCTTCCACCGCTTGCCGCCGTCATCCGTGCGGAACGAGCCGGCCGCGGAAATCGCCACGTAGATGCGCTGCGGATCGTGCGGGTCCACCTGGATGCTGTGCAGGCTCTGGCCGCCGGCCCCGGGGGACCAGTCCTTCCGGGTGCGATGCTGATTGATTCCCGGAACGGCTTCCCAGCTCTTTCCGCGGTCCTCGCTCCGGAAGAGACCGGCGGGAGCCGTGCCGGCGTAGAGGACCTTCTTCTCGTTGGCGGGGCCCGGCTCGATGAGCCAGATGCGCTTGGTCATGTCCAGGCCGTGCTGCTTGGCGAACTTCTTCGACTTGGGATTCAGTTCGGGAGCGGCGGGCGGCTTCTCGGCCGGCTTGAGCTGGGTGCCGGAGAGTCCTCCGGAGAACGCGTTGGCCGCAAAGCTGAAGTTCTCCGCGGCCACGTGGAGACGCGGCGTGCTCCGCGTATCGATCATCGCGTGGTGCACGGTCCAGCCCTTCATGAAGGGTCCCTTCACGGCCCACTTCCGGCGCTGCTTGGTGGACTCCAGAAGAAACAGACCGCGCTTGGTGCCCACGCACAGGATTGTCTTGTCCGCCATGCCGACCTCCTCGTGGTTCGGTTTCCAGAGCTACGGGACTCTATAAGAGGAGCCCTCGTCGTGTAAACGCGCCGTTGCCCGCGAGGGGGCGGAGCGAATCTTCCGCTTGACGATCCTTGGTTAAACAGGTAACCTAGCAGTTACCTATGAGAAACGAACCCGACACCCTCGATGCGGCCTTTGCCGCCCTGGCGCACCCCGCCCGCCGCCGCATGCTGGACCTGCTGGTGCAGGCTCCGGGATGCAGCGTGAAGTGGGTCACGTCGCACTTCGACTTCAGCCGGATTGCGGCCATGAAGCACCTGAGCGTTCTCGAGGATGCGGGACTGATCATCAGCGAGAAGAAGGGGAGGACCCGGGAGTTGTACTTCAACTCGGTGCCCATCCAGCAGATCTACGACCGGTGGACCAGTCAGTACGGCTCGTTCTGGGCGGAACGCCTGGCCGACGTGAAAGAGCGCGTGGAAGCACGCCAAGCCAAGGGAGAGCGAAAGAGTGCCTGACTCCAAGTTTCGAGTGGTGATCAACGGGTCGATCACGGATGTGTGGAACGAGATCACGCGAACGGATGCGCCCATTGCCGCGTTCTTCAATTCGCGGATGGACGTGGGGCGACTGGCCCCCGGATCCAGGCTCGCCATGCGCACTCCGGACGGGAAGTACACGGGGATCGTCGGTGAGATCCTGGAGTTCGATCCGCCGAACCGGTTCGCCCATACGTTCCGGTTCACCAGCTACGACGACCCCGAGTGCCGGGTGGCGTACGACCTGGAGGAGGTGGTGGGCGGCGTCCAGTTCACGCTCACGATCTCCGACCTGCCCGAAGGCACCAAGACGGCCAAGCAGATGGTGCAGGGTGGCAGCATGATCGTGAAGACGCTCAAGCATGTGATCGAAACCGGAAAGCCCGCCTTCGGCACGCGGATTCTGTTCGGCGTGTTCAAGGTTTTGGCCATCACGACTCCGAAGAAGTGCCTCAGCGAACACTGGCCGGTCGACGACCCCAACGAGAGGAGAAGAAGATGAAGCGCGCGGTGATCGCAGTGGTGGTGGGGTACCTGCTCTGGACCGCGGTGTGGCTCGGCGGCAATGCACTTCTGTTCGGGGAACTCGCGGCCGCGGTGCAGGCGGGGGAGAGGCACGACGTGGCGGGCCCGCTGGTGGGCGTGCTGGCTCTCAGTGTCGCGTGCTCGCTGCTCGCGGGGATCGCAGCCGCGCGCCTGGCCACCGGCGCGGCCCGGTCCGCGCTGCTGACCCTGGGGGTGCTTCTTCTGCTCACGGGAATCGGCGTACAGGCGGGAGTCTGGAGCCTCATGCCGGTGTGGTACCACCTGCTCTTCCTGGCGTTGCTGATCCCGGGGGTGCTGGTCGGCGGACGGCTGGCCGGATCGCGAGCCGGGTAGGAGCCGGACCGCGTCCTTCCTTGGAGGTCGCCGGGCTGGTAGTCTTCGGGGCGAAGGGAACACCTCGATGCGACGTCCGGGCGGAATGCCCGGACTGCGAGTCCGTTGCGAACCCATGGGAGCCAACGCGATGAAACGACGTCACCTGTTCGCCTGGTTGTTGTCCGGGAGCCTGTACGGGTGTGCCGGGGGCGTCGACGTGGAACCTGCGCTCCGGGATTTTGATCGCTACGATGTCGACTTGCAGGCGCTGGAGATCGGCGCGGAGGCCGGTCGCTCGCTGGAAGCCGGTCGTCAGAAGCGGTCGGAAGCGGCAACTCTGGTGGAGCAAGGCAAGAGCAAGGACGCGGCCCCGATGGCCGAGCGGGCCCTGGCCGATGCGCGCCTGGCCCTCGAGATGGAGAACATGGAGGCCGCGCGGCGGGACGCGGATCGGTGCCGGCTGGAGGTCGAGCGAGCCCGGTCGAAATGGAAAGAGGCGCTCTTCGTGCTGCAGCAGACGGAGGAGTTCGCGGGAAGGAAGGCCGGGGTCGGCCCATCCAGCCCGCCGGCCGCATTCGAGTTCGTCCACCTGCCGGCTTCCGCGCTGGACAAGAGTCCGGAGGTTGCCAACGACCCCGAGAAGTGGGACCGATGGCGAGCGGCGGCGCGGGAGCGGGGGGTCGCCTCGGCGGATCTGGAGGCCGTGTTTCGGCGCAGCCATGACCAGTCCAACGTGCCCAAGCAGGCCGAGTCGGCCGCCGCGCACCACGCCTACGTGGCGGGCCGGGCGCTTCAGTCGCTGGAGTGTCGCACTCGGGCCGCGGTGTCCCGCAGGATCTGCCGGGAGGCTTTGCAGTTCGCGGCGGAGCTCGCCGACGCCCGGTCGGAGGCCCTGGGCGCGACGCTCGAACTCGAGCGCGGCCTGCAAGCGGGGTTGCGAGGCGAGCTGGAGGAGCTGAGGGTGGCCGCCACCACGCGACAGGACGAGCTCTACGCGGCGTTGAGCCAGATGGAGGGGCAGTTCGCGAGCATCCACCGGGAGGCGCGCGGCACGATCGTCAGCCTCGCGGACATCCTGTTCGACTTCAACAAGGCCACGCTGCGCCGCAATGTGGAGTTCAGTCTGGTCAAGATCGCCACGATCCTGAACCAGTTCGGGGAGATGGGGGTCCTGATCGAAGGGCACACGGACAGCATCGGCACGGACGAGTACAACCTGGACCTCTCCCGCCGACGTGCAAAGGCCGTCTTCGAGTTCCTGATGTCCCAGGACGTGGCCGAGAGCCGCCTGAGCTGGGAAGGGTACGGCGAGAGCCGTCCCGCCGCTGACAACGACACCGACGTGGGCCGGCAGCAGAACCGGCGGGTCGATCTGGTCATTCAGGACACGCCCTGACTCGGAGAGTCCGTGGCGCGAGCGGGGGGCGCTCCCGAGCGGCGTAACCGACCGCGACCACCCAAGCCAACGGAACATCCCGGCCCGGCAAGGGTATCTGATTGGCAGCGTCGGGTGGGTGTGTTCCCATGCGTCGCCTTCGGCGGGCAAGGCGCCGGAGATCACGGCCGCCCGAGGTCGCCGCCCGCCGAGCCCATGGAGAGGTACATGAAGAAGCTCGTGATTCCCGGAGTCCTGTTGCTGGGCACGATTGCGGTTCTGGCCACGACGTTGGGACGGGGGGATCAGGAGACCGCGTACCGGTTCGCCGAGGTGACGCGCGGCGACGTCCGCACGGTGGTCACGAGTACCGGGACGCTTCAGGCGATCACCACCATCGAGGTCGGAACGCAGGTGTCGGGCAAGGTCTCCGAGATCTATGTGGACTTCAACGATCGCGTGACCAAGGGGCAGCTCATCGCCCGAATCGACCCGGTCCTGCTGGAGCAGGCCGTGCGCACATCGGAGGCGAGTCTCGCCCGGAACCAGGCGGAGTTGGCCCAGGCCCAGCGCGAATTCGATCGGGTGGCGCGGCTTCATGAACGCAAGGCGGCCACCGATAGCGAGTACGACAGCGCCCAGTACCGGCTCGACGTGGCTCAGGCGTCCCTCGTCTCGGCCAAGATCGACGTGGAGCGCGCACATCAGAATCTGGACTACAGCGAAATCCGGGCGCCGGTGGACGGAGTGGTGCTGGACCGCGCGGTCGATGAGGGACAAACGGTGGCAGCGAGCCTCTCGGCGCCGCTGCTGTTCCTCATCGCCGAGGACCTCTCGAAGATGGAGATCCTGGCCGCGGTGGACGAGAGCGACATCGGCAAGGTGGAAGCGGGCCAGTCCGTGGAGTTCGCGGTGCAAGCGTACCCGGATTCCACGTTCGTGGGCGAGGTGCATCAGGTACGCCTCAACTCGACGGCGCAGGAGAACGTGGTCAACTACATCGTTTCGATCGCGGTGGAGAACCCGTCGGGGCGACTCCTTCCCGGCATGACGGCCACCGTGGACTTCATTGTGGCCGAGTCGCTCGATGTGCTCCGGATCCCGAATGCCGCCCTGCGATTTCGCCCCACCGAGGAAATGCTGACCGCGATGCGGAAGCGGCGGGAGTCCGCCTCCGGGGGCAGCGGCGGGGCCGTCGACGGCGCTCCGGCTTCCGACTCCGAGTCGTCCGGACGGGGGTCGTCCCGAGGCGGCTCGCGGCGGGCGGGTGGGGACGCGGCCAACCGCGCAATGCTCTGGACCCTGGAAGAGGGCGAGCCCGTGGCGATCTTCGCGCGCACCGGAATCGCGGATGGCCAGTACACGGAAGTGATGGGCCCGGACGTCAGCGAGGGCCTGCAGGTCATTGCTGCCATCGTGAAGGCGTCGGCGGCCGCGGCCGCGAATCCGTTCCAGAGCGATTCTCCGGGCCAACGACGCGGCCCTCCCGGGCTCTAGAGGGAGAGCCGACTTGGAATCGCAGCCGGTCATCGACGCCCGCGACCTCGTGAAGACGTATCGCGCCGGGAGCAATGAGGTCCAGGCGCTTCGGAGCGTTTCCCTGCGCGTGGAGCGGGGCGAAATGATCGCGATCATGGGAGCGTCGGGGTCCGGCAAATCCACGCTGATGAACATCCTGGGCGGTCTGGACCGACCCACGTCGGGGAGCTACCGGCTCGACGGAACAAGCGTGGCGGAGCTCGGCCGGAGCCGGCTGGCGGATCTACGGAACGCGAAGATCGGGTTCGTCTTCCAGACGTTCAACCTGCTGCCCCGCACGAGCGCCCTGGAGAACGTGGAACTCCCGCTTCTCTACGATCGGTCCGGGCGCAGCGAGGCGGCGCGCGACCAGGCCGCGGCCGCGCTGGAACGAGTGGGCCTGGTCAACCGGATGGACCACGAACCCTCCGAACTCTCGGGCGGCCAGCAGCAGCGCGTGGCGATCGCGCGGGCGCTGGTCATGCGCCCGGCGCTGGTGCTCGCGGACGAACCCACCGGGAACCTCGACTCGCGAACGTCGCTGGAGGTCATGTCCCTGTTCCAGGAGCTGAACGACGAGGGAACGACCACCATCATCGTGACCCATGAGCTTGACATCGCCCGCTACGCCCGTCGGGTCATCGAACTTCGGGACGGCCAGATCCTCCGGGACGAGCCTGTGTTGGATCGCCGGGATGCGGCCCGGGATCTCGCCGCCCTTCCCGACGACGATCAAGGCGGCGGATCGTGACGTCGTCGACCCTGATCCGGATCGCCGGACGCAGCATCCTCAAGAACAAGATGCGGGCGCTGCTCACCATGCTGGGCATCGTGATCGGGGTCGGTGCCGTGATCCTGATGGTCGCGATCGGCGAAGGGGCCACCCAGCAGATCGAGGCCAAGGTGCAGGCGCTGGGGACGAACATGCTG
>BQJX01000115.1 GCA_021604925.1 Gemmatimonadota bacterium | reverse complement strand
GGACACGCAGACCTTCGAGATGCCCGAACTTCGCGCGGAGGGTCGCCCGTACCTGGAAGGGCGCTGGTCCGTGGGCCAGGATCGCATCGTCTGCGAAGACGACGAGGGTGGCCTAGCGGTCGTCTTCGAGGGCGCCAGCGTGCGGGCGGTCCTGGCTCCCGGCGACGACTCCGACGGGACGGTCGTGACCGTTTCCCTGGACGGTCAGACGATCGACCCGGAGGTGGCCGGGATCGATCTCGACCTGGTGGACGACCCGGATCGGTCCGAAGTGGCCGTGTCGCGCGGACGGGTTTACGAATTGATCTCCAGCGGGGAATTCGGCATTCATAACCTGGACCTGCGCTTCCGGGGTCGTGGAGTCGCCGTTCACCTGCTGGCCTTCGGAACGGTTCACGTCCCCGAAGCTTCCTGAGTCGCCGGGAGAAAACCGCATGCTCGCGTTCTTTCGCACGTTCCTCGCCGTGATTGCCGCCGTCCTCTTCCTGACCATCGGTCCGGTGCTGCTCCTCATCGGCGTGGCCTTCCTGGGCAACTCCGGCCCGCAGGACGATTCGTGGCTCACCGTGCGACTCTCCGGCTCGCTGTTGGAGTACTACGGTCCGGTGACCATGACCGACCTGGTGGACCATCCGCCCACCTGCCTCATGGAGATCACGGAGAACCTGGAGAAGGCCGCTGCGGACGACCGCATTCGCGGCGTTATCTTCCGGGTGGAGCCGTTCGGCGCCGGGCTCGGCAAGCTGGACGAGATCCGGGCGGGGATCCAACGCGTCCGCGAGGCCGGCAAGCCCGTGTACGCGCACGCGGTGGAACTCACCGACCCGGGCCTCTATGTTGCCAGCGCGTGCGACTCCACGTTCCTGTTCCCCGACGGTGCGTTGTACCTGCTCGGCCGCGGCGTCACCATGCAGCACATGAAGGGCACGCTGGACCTGCTCGACGTGCGACCACAGTTCCACGCGATCGATGAGTACAAGAGCGCGCACGAGATGTTCACCCGCAAGCACGCTTCACCCGAAGCGCTGGAGAACCTGACCAACCTGGTGGAGGACCTGGACCGCGCGTACGACGGCGTCATCACCGACGCGCGGCAGCTGGCTCCGGAGGCGCTGGCCGCGTGCCGCGAACAGGCGATCTTTCGGGGGATGGCCGCGGTCGAAGCGAACCTGGTGGACGATCTGCTGACCTGGGACGAACTGTCCGACCGCCTGCGCGGCCCGCACGACCACCTGCGCACGATCTCTTCCCCGGAGTACGGGGATGTGGAGCGGCGGTCACTCGGCCTGGCGGGGAAGACAAAGGTGGCCGTGATCCACGCGCAGGGTTTCGTGACGACGGCCGGCGACGACCGCTACGATCCGGTGATGGGCCTGGCCATGGGCGTGGACCGCGTGATCGATGACCTGGAAGAGGCTCGCTCCGACTCCCACGTGAAGGCGATCCTCCTGCGGCTGGACACCCCGGGGGGTGCCACCGAGGGCGGACTCCGGCTGGCCCGGGCGGTGGCGCGGGCGCGCGACGAGAAGCCGGTCATCGTTTCGGTGGCCGACGTGTCCACTTCGGCCGGGTACATGATGAGCGCCCCGGCCAACCAGATCATCTGCCCGGGCAGCGGAATCACCGGATCCATCGGTTCCATCATTGGCAAGTTCAACGTGCGCGGCCTCTACGAGAAGTTCGGGTTCACGTTCGACGAGCTGGCGTTCTCGCCGAACGCGTTCCTGTTCTCGGAACTCCACGACTGGACACCCGAGCAGCGCGAGAGAATCGAAGAGGCCCACTGGGCCATGTACAACGACTGGATCGAGGAGATCGCGCGGCGACGCGGGCTCACTCCCGAGGAGGTCCACGAGTCGGCCCGCGGGCAGGTCTGGACCGGTCGGCAGGCGCTGGAGCGGGATCTCGTGGACGGCTTGGGTGGGTTCGAGGAAGCCCTGCAGATCGTTCGCCAGCAGGCCGATCTGGAGGAAGACAGCCGGTTGACGCTGGAGCACTTCCCGCGTGACCAGACCCTGATGGACGTGCTGCTGTCCGGCGATCTGACCCGGTTCGCCTTCCAGGACATCCTCAGGGCCGGTTGGGCCTCTCTGTCGACGGGCCGTTGGGGCCACTCCGGCCTTTCGTGGGAGCCGCGCCGCGTGAATTGATCCAGGTTTCGGGGCCAGCCGCTTGACGGCGGCAGAGGCATTTCGATACCCTTTTCATCTTCCCTGTGACCGCGAAAACCCGCCCGGGCACCCTGGAGACCGCATGCTCAAGTCCGTCCGCACCGGGATCGCCGTCTCCCTCCTGTTGACGTCCCTGGCCGCTGCGGGCGGACTGATCCTGAACCCTCGTTTTGTGGACGACCTGGGCATGGGCGCCGTGCTGCTCTGGCTGCTGCCCGTGGTCGTGGGCGCGCTGGCGGGGATCGGCATCGGACGGGTCCTCGACCGCCTCGCGCACGCCGGTTCCAGCGAAGCGCCGATCCGCGCCTTCGAACTGCTCTGGGGCACCACCGTTGCGTTCTTCCTCTTCTTTGTCAGCCTCGCGCTGCTTCCTCCCTACCTCGGCATCTTCTCCAACTCGGAAACGGTGCGGTACGGAGGCGCCCTGCTGATCGCGGCCCTCCTGGCGAGACTGGCGTTCGCGATCGCCCGCTACGTGGCCAACCGCTTCCGGTTCTGGATCTGGCCGCTGCTGGTCGCGTTTCCGGTCATCGCCGTGCTGTGCGGCGGCACGGAGTGGGGGCGCGGCAAGGGGCCCGGATCGCGCGTACTGGTGCTGGCCCTGCCCGGCCTGTCGTGGAACGTGGCCGAGGATCTGATCGACCGCGGCGAGATGCCGCATCTGGCCACGCTCCGGCGACAGGGCGCCTGGGGGGAACTCCAGTCCGGATCGCAACCACCCCCGCCCATGGTGTGGACCACGATTGCATCCGGAAAGCACTCCGAGGAACACGGCGTACTCGGGTTCGGAAGCACGGCCGCGGACGTCCGCTCGCTGCGCGTCTGGGACATCCTGGAACAGCGTGGCTGGTCCGTGGGTCTCTTCGGCTGGCCCGTGACCTGGCCCCCGACGCCGGTCGACGGCTTCGTGGTCCCGGCGGTGTCGGACGTGGGAACGGAGACCCACCCGCCGGAACTCAACTTCATCCGGGAACTCGCGATGAGCGAGAAGACGCGCCGCGGTCGCACCTGGGGTCGCTACTGCCGCTACGCGTTCCTGGGGATCCGATACGGCGCTCGCCTGTCCACCCTCAAGGAAGCGGGACAGGAAATCGTGATGGACACGCTTCGCGGGCGTTCGCTGGGCGCGGCGCAGCTCTTCACGAAACGGAAACTCCGCGCCAAGTTGAACTGCGACACGTTCGTGGAACTTCGCCGCCGCGAGCCGGTGGACTTTGCCGCGTTCTACTCCAACATCATCCACGTGGCGCAGTCGTACTTCTGGAAGTACCACGAACCCGCCGCGTTCCAGGGGATCTCGCCCGACGACATCTCCCGCTACGGCGCCTCGGTCACGGACTCCTATCGGATCGCGGACGAGTTTCTCGGGCGGATCCTGGCCGACACCGGTCCGAATGACCTGGTCGTGGTGATCTCGGATCACGGCGCCGAGGCCCGCTCGGTCTCCGCCCGCGAGATGCTCACGCTCCGGGTGGAACCCATGCTCAAGGAGATGCGTCTGCAGGGCGTGATCGAGGCCACCAACCTGGGGCCCCGCACGTACCTCCGGACCAAGCCGGGACAGGAAGCGGCGCGCGAGCGGGTGCAGCGCCTGTTCGAGACCGCGAGACTGGGCCAGGGCGATGTGCGCGCGTTCCACAGCCGGCTGGACGACTGGGGCAACGTGGTCGTCACCGTGGAGCCGGCCGTCCTGGACGATCTCGACGATGTGCTTCTGTTCCAGGGTGGCCGTTGCCCGGTCGCCGATGTGGTTCGCAACGTCGACTTCCAGGAGAGCGCGCAGCGCAAGGAAACCGGGGCGCTGGTCTATTCCGGACAGGGCATCGTTCCCGGCGCCCGCCTCGGTACGGCCCAGCTCGTGGACATTGTTCCCACGTTGCTGCTCCTGAACGATTTCGATCTGGCCGCCGACCTTCCCGGCAACGTCACCTACGACATCCTGGACGGCGAGATCCGGGATCGCTTCCGCGGGGTCGTGGCCACCTACGAACTCCCGCCGCTCGGCGACAGTCCCCTGCAGTAGCGCGCCGCTGGGAGCCGCCCCGCGGCGCTACCGGTAGCGGCCCTTGGCCTCACCCCAGGACAGCGACTCGACCGTCTCCGGCGCGGCCACGTCGAGCTGGTTCGTGTTTCCCGGAGTCTTGGGCAGCACGAAGAAGCTGGTGCCGCCGCCACTCGTGGCGAAGTCGAAGCCGTCGTAGGGGCCGCCGGGAAACGCGCCGTCGGGGAGGCGCTGGTAACTCTGCGCGTTCCCACCGGGAAGCGGCTGGCCGGCAATCCCGAACTGGTCCACGCGCTGGCCCACATCGTTGAAGAGGTAGAGCACCCGGCTGACTTCGAAACAGAAGTTCGGCCCGAAGTCGGTGATCACGACAAAGCCGCCGGAAGGAATCCCGCCGCTCAGCAACGTGACCGAACGGCCATCGACCAGCCGCCATCCGTTCAGGTTGACCCCCATGGACGGATGCCGGTTGTACAACTCCACGAAGGGTGCCGTGCACGAACCGCTTGCCCGCACCCCACCCCGACCTCCCTCGTTCAGGTACACGGTCGTCATGCCGAGCTTGGCGGGCGGATGATCATTCGCCGCAGCGAACGTGGCGCTCGTATCCAGGTTCCAGTCGGCGGCGGGGTCGCCGGAATTCACACCGTCCGGGGAGCGTCCGCAGGAATAGGAACCGACCGGCGGAGGCAGGGGAGCGCCGCCGGCGTCGCCGAAGGGAACGGAGTCGCGTGGGAACGGGAGTGCGCCATCGTACAACTCGATCAGGCCCCCATCCGTCACGATGGAACCGATGGTCACGAACGAGGCATGGCCGTTCGGACCGAGGAGCCCGGACAGCGCAAACGTGGCCCCCAGATCGTTTTCCAGATACCAGGTGGACAGGTCAATCGTGGTGTCGGAACGGGTGTTGTAGACCTCGATCCGGTCGGTGCCGGTGGCCGTGTGCTCGAACTCGTTCAGGAGGACGGCCGCGGAGGCGGACATCGGGAGGAGGAACAGGACCGGAAGCGCCCGGAGCCACGCGACTCCGGGGCGAAGAACTCGTCGGGTCCAGTCCGCGGAGGCGAAGATCAGCATGATGGAACTCCCGAGGTGGCGCGCTGGAAGGAACGGTGTTCGCCGCGTCTCATTGTACCTCAACGCGAACCGTGGATCCGAGCCGGCGAAACGGATTCCGAGGACAGCCGGAGTTGGCCCCCCACCCGGGACGGCACCGGACACGCCGCCCGCTCGAAGCGAAGGGCGCCGGAAAGGGCCGCCTGACGGTGGAGAGGTGCCGCGGGGCCGCGCACGGTCACGGCGTCGGAACCCGGCACCTTGCCTGCGGAACACCCAATCACGAGCCCGCCCAGGACGACGAGCAGCATTGCGAGATATCGACGCCGCCCCAGCTCATCTCGGCCACTCGCCGATCCTTGGACGTTCTCGCTCTTGGGGGTCCGCAACATGGGTCTCGATCCTCTCCACCGCCGGGAGCCATTCCCGGCAACGGACTACCACCAATGCAATCGGTGTACCAATCGAGATCACTTCGTGAAATTCAACGAGTGATCCTGCAACTCTATGTTCAGCAATGAGTTGCAGGAGACCGGGGGGAGGAGGGCCCGCGTCCGGCGCCGGGGCGCGGGGACATGATTCGTGGTAATTGCCGAATTGAACCAAACAGCCGGGGAAGTCGTTGGGGAATCAACACTTCACGATTCGGCAGATTCCCCGAAATCGCGACCCCGCTGAGGACTTCGCCGAAGCACCCGACCTCGCCGCGGCGGCGAGATGGAGTGTTTCTTCATGCGCTGGCGGATCTTGCTCTCGTTGGTCCCGAGGCGCCGGGCCGCCTCGCTGCGGTTCCAGTCGGTGGCCTCCAGCGCCTGGAGCACCAGGTCGCGTTCCAACCGATCGAGCTCGGAGCGCAGGCTTCCCGAGCCGCCCGTGGAGGCCGCGCCGCCCCAGGAGCGGATCGCCCGCGGCAGGTCCGCGGGGCGCAGCGTGTCGCCGTCCATGAGGTTCACCGCGTACTGGATCGCGTTCTCGAGTTCGCGGACGTTGCCGGGCCACGGGTAGGCGGCCATCAGACGAAGCGCCTCCGGGGTCACGTAGCGCACGGGACGTTCCTCCAGCGCGTACTCCGTGAGGAAGTGCTCCACCAGCGCGGGCACGTCCTCGGCGCGGTCGCGCAACGCCGGCATCACGATCGGCACCACGTTCAACCGGTAGTAGAGATCCTCCCGGAAGCGGCGCTCCGCGACCGCCTGCGCCAGATCCACGCTGGTGGCCGCCAGGATCCGAACGTCCACACTCAGCGTGTCCAGCCCGCCCAGCCGTTCGAAGGTCCGCTCCTGCAGCACGCGCAACAGCTTGGCCTGCGCCCCCAGCGGAAGATCGCCCAGCTCGTCCAGGAACAGCGTCCCGCCGGCGGCCAGTTCCAGGCGCCCCTGCTTTCGCTGGTCGGCCCCCGTGAAGGCGCCCTTCTCGTAGCCGAACAACTCGCTCTCGAGCAGATCCCGCGGAATCGAAGGACAGTTCACCGCAATGAACGCCTCCTCCCGCCTCGGCGACAGCTCGTGGATCCCGCGCGCCACCAGCTCCTTGCCCGTCCCGCTCTCGCCCAGGATGAGCACCGTGGCGGTTCCGGCGGCGACCTTGCGAGACGTCTCGAACACGTCGTCCATTCGCTTGGAGTCGCCGATGACTCCCGCGAACGCCGCCGGTCGCTCCCGACCTCGAACACGCACGCGGATCCGCGCCGACTCCGGCTCCCCGGTCTCGCCGCCCCGCGACAGCGCCAACGCCAGCATCTGGCAGGCGGCCTGGACAAAGCGACCGTCTTCCTCCGTGAAGCCGCGCGTGCCCACCGAGGACTCCACGTGGATCACGCCGCGCAGTTGCCCGTCGTCCTCGCCGCCGAACGGCAGCACGAGCCGCGGCCGCGGGGAGTTGGCATCGCCGCCGCGGACGTCGCGCAGGGTTTCGCCCGTCTCGAGCACGCGCTCGGCGGCGCGCACCGCATCGGTCCGGCCCGGATCCACAAACCCGGGAGACTCCGTGATCTCCACGGACTCCTCCCCCGCCGGACGCAGCAGGAGCACGCCGCGGTCCCCGCGCACCTCGTCGAGGAGCAGCGCCAGCACCTTGGCCTTGAGCTCCTCGAGATCCGGGTGGCGCAGGAGGCGCGCGCCCAGGTCCGCCAGCACGCGCAGGCGACGGGCCGCGCTATCGTCCGCGGCTCCCTTCCGCGCCAGACGCTCCAGCCCGCGCCGGAACTCGGTGGCCGCTTCCTCGTCGCCCAGGCGAAGCGCCAGCCGCATGCCCAGCTCGCCGAGTTCGCGCCCCTCTCCCGACTTGGTGCGCCCCAGGGTTTCCAGGGCGCGCAGGAGCGGACGAACGAGATGCCCGGACGCGCCGATCTCCTCCAGCGTGCGTTCCGCCCGCGAAAACGGCTCCACGCACCGGTCGCCGCGCCCGGCGCGGGCCCACGCCACCCCGCGAGCCACGTCCACGGTCGCCAGGTCGTGCGCCCGCCGGAGCCGCTTG
>BQJX01000114.1 GCA_021604925.1 Gemmatimonadota bacterium | reverse complement strand
CCTCGAGGACTGTGTCGTCTCGGACAACGGGTCATTGTCGGACAGTCCGCTGCATCCAGCCGTGCGCGTGGATGGTATTGGCCATTCGTTCGAGGCAGTACGGACTCGATTTGAAGACAACCGCCTTGGCGGCGTCGTGGCCAGCGGACTGGACTCGTTTGTCCTGGAAGATTGTGAGTTTGTTGATCACAAAGGGTCTCGGGCGTTGAGCGTCAGCGACTGTTCTGACGTAGCCATCCGTGGGTCGTTGTTCTTGAGGAACGCCGCCGGGGGATCCGGCGGGGGGCTGACTGTGACTCGATCGGATGCGACGGTCGAGTTCTGCACGTTTGCGTATGATAGTTCGCGGGGATCGAACGGTGGAGCCATCGATCTCAGGGCGGGTACCACAACGACAGCGGCGAACAACACGTTCTACAGATGCCACGTTCCTGTTTCCAGCATCGGGTCCGCAATCCTGGTAAACGGAGGGACGCTGACCGCGTATGGAAACGTAGCCGTCGAGTGTGAAAGGGCTTTCGCGGCTCCCGTCGCGACCGTCACGCTTGATTCAGGGTGCAATCTCTTCTGGGGCAACACCGAGAACTACTCCTTTTGGCCGGAGGAGGCGACTCTCACGGACATCGTGGCGGACCCTGAGTTCTGCAACCCGGGTCTCTTGGATTTCACCGTGCGAGACTCATCGCCGGCATCGTCTGCCAATTCGGGGGGATGTGGCCAGATCGGTGCCCATGGAGTCGGCTGCGGCTCCGTCTCCATAAAACCCACCACCTGGGGCCGCATCAAGAACAGCTACCGGGAGTAGGGGGTGCCCGCCACCTCCACCAATGTGGGCGGCGGACTTCAACGATAGACTGCCTTGATCCGTCCCCAGGTTGTTGCGGCTACAGGCGTCGGAGCTGTGACGGTCAGCTGGCCTACCAGGAGTGGATCCCATGGGCGAGGAGTCTCACACCCACTGTTGGACAGGTAGAGCGTCTGTGCGGCCGCGTCCCAGTGGCCGCCACCGGTGATTGGAGCGTAGTCGATGGGCAGGAGGTCGCCCTGAAATGACATGAATCCGCCCTCATAGCCATAGCCGGGGCCGCCGGCAACGAAATTGCAGACAAGCCACAGGTAGAGACTGCCGTCTGCCGCGAGGCCGCCGGTGTTTGCGTACGCATCGTCCGACGAAGCGCTCAGAGCGAACGTCATGGCGGAGGAGTAGCAGTCAGGATCAACTCCACATGGTTCTGCCGACGAGTCAGTGTTGTAGCCGACGCCGTTCAGACCGGCGGTCCATTCGTAGTCGCATGCCCACGGCAGTCCCCACCCGAAGCAGAGTTCGGATGCGTCCGAAGGGGAGAAGAGGGCTGAGGCAAGGATCGCCGCAATGGTACCGAGCGCGCTTCGTTGCGGCATCCAACGCCATCGGAGACAGGGTCTGCCCGTCCCTGGGCCGTCTTTCCGCGCCCACGACTGGGGGGTCACGGAGAACGCTCATCGGTAGAGCGACTTCGTAGCCGCCCACGAAGATCGATCGACCGAGATGTTCCCCTCCGCAATGAACTCAAGTCCGAGCAAGTTCACTGGTCCATCCGGGTCAGCGATGAGTTGGACGTCTCCAGCGACGACGTCCACTGTGTAGAGACCGCCGGGATCGGAGCCTCCTCCATTGTGAACCGCGAACAACTCACTGGTCTTCGGATCAAATGCCAAGCCGGTGAGCGCCTGGGTAACGGCAATTCGCGTGTGGGCGCCCGTGCTCGTGTCGATTGTGAAGATGCCTCCTCCCTGGCCGGTATAGTTCGCGCAACCGTAAAGTACGTGGGTCGTCGGATGGAATGCCAGACCGCCTATCCCGCTGTAGCTGGGCATGCCGATGCTGGTTGCCGCACCGGTCGTGGGATCGACCTCGTACAGAAACAAGCCATCGGAACCGAAGAGTCGGCCGGTGGACACGTCGAACGCAAGACTGTGCATGGTCGACACGCCGGTCGGGCCGACGACAGTGGCGGCGCCATCGGCCAAGTCGATCGTGTAGAGCGATCTGGGAGGCGTCGACCGGATTCCGTAGAGAACCCCCGTCCCAGGGTCGTAAGCGAGCCCCGCTATGTGCGTCACGCCAAGGTCGCCGGCTGGCGTCGCCGAAGCGGTCTTGGGGTCCAGTCGGTACAGAATTCCTGTTTGTGCGTCCGATGCGAGAAGGATGGACCCGGCCGACGCCGGAGATGCGAGGAGAAGCGCCAGAAGGCACCAGCCGGTGATCCGCGTGCCCATGGCCCGGGCGTTCGGGAGAACGGGGAGGGTGGTCATCGATACCTCGCCTTCACTTGCGCCCACGATTCGGGCGTTACTGAGATGCTGTTGCAGCCGCCGAAACCGTAGGCGCCGATCAGGCCGCAGTCGTCGGGTGAGTTGGCCGGCAGGCAGGGGGAGCCCCACTGGAGGTGGTAGTCGCCGGCGTCGGGGTCGCAGAAGAGGGGGTCGGCGGAGAAGTTGCCACCGATCGTCGGGTCGAGTCCTGCCCAGTCGGTTCCGTTGCCCCAGGAGTCGTTGCAGGTGACGCTCACGAGACCCGTGGGCATGGTGAAGCCCACTCCAGCCTCCGTGAACACATTGGCATGAAACGCCGATCCGTCTGTGAGATCCATCGGTTCTTCGAAGAGCCCGTGGTTGCCCACAAATGTGTTTCGCGTCGCCGAGAGCAGGGCTGCCGGGGCGCCCCAGCGGCCCCCAAACAGAAGCTCTCCAGAGTTTCCCTCAAAGAGGGTGGCCCGCAAGTCGAAGGTGCTCCACACCGCGATGAGCAGTGGTGTGCCATAGGCCCAGTTGCCACGAACCTGGCATCTCACCATGCTGCTTCCCGCCCCCCACGCCTCGATGACGGTGCCGTTGTTGTCGTCGAACGAACAGCCCTCCAGGTGCACTGAACCGAGCTCTGATAGGACCAGGGTCCCGGCGCTCGGATCGTCGGCTCCGGCGAGAGCGCTGTTTCGTCGAAAGACGCAATCGAGGATTCGGGTACTGCCATGAGTCGAAAGCGTGCCAGTTCCGCCGGTGTTGTCCTCAATGATGCAGTCCCGAAACAGGATGTTCGTGCCCCCGAGGACGATCGCTGCTCGTCCGACCCCCGTGAACCGGATCCCTTCCACCGTGACGTTATCCACGGAGCCCGCGGTGTAGATGCAGTACAAGCGCTGGCCCGCGGCGTCGATAGACGTGGCGGTTGGCCCCGTTAGACTGCGAAGGGTCAGGTCACTCTTGAGCGCCACCTGTTCCAGGAAGACACCGGCCTCCAGGAGGACAACGTCGCCTGCCGCCGCGGAATCCACGGCCGCCTGAATCGTCGGCGCATCGCCTGTCCCATCAGGATTGATGTGCCAGGTGCGGGCGAACGAGGGGGGAGTGAGCAAGGCCAGGGCCAAGAGGGCGGTCCAGCGCAGCACAGGGACCATGCCCGGCGTGCTCATGGCCGTCCGCCGAGCGTTGCGGAAGGGGACCGGTACGACGCCTTGATACCGCCCCAGGTCGCCGACTCCGTGGCGATCGGTCCAGTCCCGAGCAGCCAGATCAGGATGTTGTCAAGGAGCCGAAGATGTTCTTCTGATAGGTTTTCCGGGAAGTAGCTGGAGTACAGTGGCGTCGCATCGCTCTGGAAAACCCCGCGTCCTGCTCCTTCGTCCCAAATCGCCATGACTCCCGGGGTCTCCGGGCAGTAGAGCGTGCTCCCTGAACTCAGCCGAGCGAGAAGCCAGCCCGGCGGCCGCACCTCGAGGCAGCTTCCGGCGTAGAACGTGTATTCGGTAACCCCGTCCGAAACAGGATGCGGCAGGATCTCCGTGACGAGGGGCCAACCAAAGATGGAGTCGTTGTGGAACGTGATTCCCAGCGGCTCGGAAACCTGATTCACCACGCCGGCGTATCCGAGGTAGTCGTGGACCATCCAGAGGCCGCCGCCGTTCTCGAGAAAGCCGCTGACGGCGGCGAGTTCCTCCGGCGTGAACGGTGTAGTGCCGCCCATCAGGAAAAGAATGTCCACGTCGGCAAGCACGGCCGACGACAACTCACCCTCGGTGCGTTCCGTGTACGTCCAGCCTTGGCTGACCAGGTAGTTCGCGAAGTCCCCGAGACTGATGAAACCGCCATGGGACCTGTCGTACAGGAAGTGGCCTGACATGGGCAAGCCGGCCGAGTGCGTCCCGGTGCCGCCGACAGGGCCCCCGTCGTCCGGAAGACCGTCCAGATCCCTGTCATCGCGCACGTCCGCCGGGTCGCTAGGGTCGGTGGAGTTGATGTTCGCGGCCGCAGTCGAACTCGACAGAGACATCACAAGCACGGCGGTCGCTGCAATGGCCCATCGCAACACGGAAGCACCCCCGGAGGCAGAGAACCTCCTCTAGGGTACTCCCGTGGCCACCTAGCTACAAGACTGGCGTGTCAGGAGTGCTGGGCGGCCCAATGGGGCTCGTCCAGCAGCCTCACCGCCGACTCCCGCGCGGCCGGGCTCATATGCGTGTACCGCCCCGTCATGGCCAGGTCGGCGGCTCCTGGATTGCCTGGGGAAGTTGGGGGGAGGGGCGTCTCCGGATTGCCTCCGTGAAAGTGTGACGCTGGGGGCGACCATTGCTACGTCACCGAGAGTACGACGCCTTGATCCGCGTCCACGTGGTCGGGGACGAAGCCGAGTTGTGTTCGCCGGCACCACCCCCGGCGCCCTTTCCGCGCCAGGTAGACTCAGTGGGAGAGAGTCCCGGGTAAACTATGATCCGCGGTCGTAGCGACGGGTCCGCGTGGTCCGACGACGCGAACGATCCGTTCGTCTCGTTGTTCCTCGTGGGAACGAGTCGGAGACCGTAGTTCGGGTAGGTTCCGTCGGTCCAGGCGCGATAGAGCCTCGTGATGTCGACCGTGTTCCAACCGTCCACGAGGGGGCTCATGCGTGTCTCCCGAACGGAGGCCGGGTGATCGTAGAAGCTGCATCCCGCCTCGGTCCAAGGCTCGAGGATCCGGTGGACCTCGAAGGCGGGATCGTTGGGCCGGAACGAAGTCGTGAACACTTGGAACTCCACGCGAGCTGCTTCCACGTCCCTGGGAAGTGCCGCGAGATCGAACTCGAAGTAGTCGTAGTACCAGTCGCCCCAGCCTCCATGGTAGAGCGTCTCCGCGTCGGGCTGCCCGTCCTTGGCGTAGACTGTTCCCCAACAGGTGTCCTTGCCCTCGGGTCCGGGCTGCAAAACGACCCCGGTAGCGCCGGTCCACTGGGATGCCGCCGGCGTGGAGATCACCGGCAGCAGAAGAAGGAGCCTCGCCAACGGGCGCACGGCGGCTCCGGTTCGAGAGAGGTTGAGCAGCATCATCGGTACGCCCCCTTCACCTTCCCCCACGAGCAGCCCAAGATGCAGACCGGCGGTCTACCGAGGGGCGGACGGTGTGAAACCCTGAAACCCTTGGCCGTGTAACCAGACAACCGAATGACTCTGGCCTGCTGGCACCCGGCAAGATGGGCAATCTGGGAACGTGCCGACCCGGCATGCCCTGTGAGTTGGGCACACCCTGCAGAGTGTGGTCCTGCGCAACGTTCGGCGTTGCCGAGGGCTACACAGAACGACGGTCTCAACGGTAGAGGCTCTTGGCTGCACCCCAGGTTCGCATAGCAGGGTCCCTGGCAATACTCGTGCTCGCCTCGACAGTGATGCGTCCAACGAGAAGGTTGGGCGTTGGGCAAGTCGGAGGGGCCAGTAGTAGCAGGTCTTCTGCGGTTCCAAGGTTTGAGAACCCGTTCATTGGATCGAAGGCCATCACTCCTACTGTTCCCTGCAACCCGAACTCCGCAGCGAACACACCGTCGAACGCTGCACAGTGCACCCAGAGATACAAAGTGTCAGGCAGTGCGCCCTGATTGACATGGGGATCCGTCGCGCTTGAGCTGATGGACCATGTGTAGTCGAAGCCCGAGCAGAAGCAACCAGCCCGGTGGGGAGAACAGTTGTTGCCGGTCTCGCAGGTTCCCTGCGCATCCGTACTGAACCCCACCCATCCGTTCTCATGCGCGATCGGACTGACTGGATCGCAGTCCACAGTGAGATTGTGGCCAAGCTTGCTTGGTCCCAGGCACAGGTTCTCCGCAGCGAGATCTTGTGCGCCCAGCAGCACCATGAGCATCACAGCGAATCGGACCACCGTCTCCCTCCGCTTGTCACCTCGGAACGACGACACGGTTTCGTCTCCCCGCGTACGACTCATCCCATGAAGTATATGCCCGATGTGAACCGGGTTCCAGTGGCCCTTGCCCCGGAATCGAGCCGCGGGTTCGGCCCAACCGAGGCGCTTCCTTCGCAGCGGAGGGGCGTCTCCGGATTGTCTCCGTGAAAGTGTGACGCTGGGGGCTACGGGGAGAGAAGACGGGGCGTCCGATAGCCGCGGGCAGCTGAACATCGCACTCCCGGCACCTGTGTGGGGGGCACTTCTGAACTACCGGCGTTTGCTCCGATAGGCGCTCTTGATGGAGCCCCACGTCGAACGTCCCACGCTGACGGCGGTCTCCGGAACGTCGATTACCCAGATGCGCTGGTTTCCGCTGCGGATGGAAACGAACGCCAGCTGCCTGCCATCCGGCGACCAGGATGGTCCCCATGCGCCCCCAGGATCATCGGTGATTCGGGTGAAGGTTCCGTCGAGGAGCTTGTATGTCCAGATGTTTGCGGCTCCTTCGCCGCGAGCCGACGAGAACGCGATCACGTCGTGTTCGGGATGCCACGCAGGGTCAGAGTTGAAAAAGGAATCGCTCCAGAGCGGCACGGCCGTGCCTCCGCCTGCGTCAACCACGTGGATGTCGTTCCAGCCGAAGTTCCTCCAGAAGGCGACTCGGCTACCATCCGGAGACCAGGTGGGGCCCCAGTCGTGGTGGAAGGTCAACGGAATGGGGTCTGTTCCTGATCCAGAGGCAGCAGTCCGAAAGATGCCATTCCCACTAGGGTCGCGCACGTAGGCGATGTCCTGGCTACCGGGAGCCCAGGCTACCTGCCAGCAGCAAACATGGGCGCCTGTGGTCACGCGGGTGAGGTCGCTGCCGTCAGGTCGCACCCACGAGACGCTCGTGTCCATTGTGACGAGGTCCAGTTCGGGGAAGGCAATTCGCCCGTCGTCCGACCAGGTTACGGACTCGCCCGCCTCTGCCGTTGAGACCTGGATTGGTGTGCCGCCAGTCGCCGGTACTCGCCAGATGCGACCATGACCGTCGCGGTTGGAGTAGAATGCGATCTCGCTGCCGTCGGGCGACCATGTGGGGCTGTAGTCGGAGACCGTGTATTTTGTGTGTGTTGTGATCTGTACGGCGTCGTCAGCTCCCTGGGATGACGCAGGCACAGCCACCAAGACGACGAGGAGTCGCAAGGCAGTTCGAAATCGGACCTTGTGCAGCATACGCTTCATCGGTGCACCCCTTGAGTTCCCCCTCCTCCCATGGACATCGGCACGACAGCCACCGGCGCTGAGCGGTTCAACCCGGAACGACCGGCTTCGACAGGTGTTGTCGCTGACCGGGCCAGCCACCAAAGCCCGCGCTAAAGAACAACTACCGGGAGTAGGGTGTCTCCACCCGCCGTTCGATTCCCGCCGCCTCCACCAATTGTAGGGGTCGTAACCGTAATGGTTGCGGCCCCTTGCGCGTTTGGGGGGGATCGGGGGATTGGGCGTCTCCGGAATGCCTCCGTGAACGTGTGACGCTCGGGAGACTCTGTGGCCATCGACGGTCTTCGCTGCGGGATTCACGCGTCGTCCCGTGATAGGCT
>BQJX01000113.1 GCA_021604925.1 Gemmatimonadota bacterium | reverse complement strand
CGAGCACAACGTGGACATCGCGCTGGTTCCGGGCACGGGAATCCAGGGCCGCGTGACCAAGACCGACATGGAAGCCTACCTGGACCAGATGGAGTCCGGCGGCGCCCAGGCGGCTCCGGCCGCGGCCCCTGCCGCCGCATCGGCGCCGGCCCCGGCCGCCGCACCGGCCGCACCCGCCCATGCCATTCCGGTCATGGCCGGCGATCGCGTCGAGCCAATGTCGGTCATGCGCATGAAGATCGCGCAGCACATGGTGGAGTCGCGCCGCACGTCGGCGCACGTGCAGACGTTCTGGGAAGTGGACGTGTCCCACCTGGCCAAGTTGCGCAAGGCGCACGGCGAGGACTTCCTGCGTCGCAACGGCGTGAAGCTGTCCTTCACCACGTTCTTCGCCAAGGCGGCGTGCGATGCACTCAAGGATCACCCCATCGTGAACGCGTCGATCTCCGGTTCGGACGTGCACTACCACGGCTCGGTGAACCTGGGCATCGCGGTGTCGCTGGACTGGGGACTCATCGTTCCGGTCATTGCGCGAGCCGGCGACATGAACCTGGGCGGCCTGGCCAAGTCGATCGCAGACCTGGCGGGACGTGCCCGCTCCAAGAAGCTGTCGCCGGCGGAGGTCACGGGCGGCACGTTCACGATCACGAACCCGGGCATCTACGGCGGGCTGTTCGGCGCGCCCATCATCAACCAGCCGCAGTCGGCCATTCTCGGACTCGGCGCCATTCAGAAGCGACCGGTCGTGATCGACGACGCCATTGCGATCCGCGAGATGTGCTACATCTCCCTGTCCTTTGACCACCGTCTCATTGACGGCTCGGTGGCCGAGGAGTTCATGGGATCGCTGCAGAAGAGCCTGGCCGCAATCGACGAATCGAGCCTGTAGGTCGGCGCGATTCGCCCGGAGGCACCCGTGGGCCGACGTCTGGAAGTCACGAACCTGGGAGTCGTGGAGTACGACGACGGGCTCGAGCTCCAGGAGGCCCTGCGGCAGGAGGTCGGGGCCGGC
This sequence comes from Gemmatimonadota bacterium, assembly GCA_021604925.1. Classification (GTDB taxonomy): domain Bacteria; phylum ARS69; class ARS69; order ARS69; family ARS69; genus BQJX01. The sequence continues at coordinate 6,833 of BQJX01000113.1, read as the reverse complement.
TCGGTTCCCGATCAGCTGCTCCTGCTGGAGCATCCGCCCGTGATCACCCTGGGGCGGAACACGGGCGATGGGAACGTGCTGCTGTCGAGCGAGGAACTCTCGCAACGCGGCATTGCCCTGTTCGAAACGGGACGAGGCGGCGACGTCACGTTCCACGGCCCCGGCCAGATCGTGGGCTACCCGATCGTGAACCTGGATCCCGATCGGCGCGACGTTCGCAGGTACGTGCGCGATCTGGAAGAGACGATCATCCGCACGCTGGAGGACTTCGATGTGAAGTCCGGGCGGATCGCCGGACTCACGGGCGTGTGGATCGGGGACATGAAGATCGCCGCGATCGGCGTGCGCATTTCGCGCTGGATCACGAGTCACGGGTTCGCGTTCAACATCGGCACGAACCTGGGGTACTTCGACACGATCGTGCCCTGCGGACTGGGTGACCACGGGGTCACCAGCCTGGAGCGATTCCTGGGCGAATCGGTGTCGCGCGAGACGGTGCGGGAACGGCTGGCCGCGCGTTTTGCCGAGGTGTTCGAGCGGGATGCGGAGGAGCGTCCGGTCAACAGCCGGTCCGTGCAGGTCCTGGTGTGGCGGCGCGGCGAGTCCGGGATTCAGGTGCTGCTGCTGCGGCGGGTCCCGGCCGACGGCGGTTTCTGGCAGCCGGTGACGGGCATCGTGGAGGCGGGAGAGTCCCCGGCGGAAGCCGGGGCCCGCGAGTGCGCGGAGGAAACCGGGCTGGTCGGCCCGGTCGAAGACCTGGACTACATTCGCGACTTCCGCATCGCACGGGAGTACGTGGGCGGGACGGACCCCCACCCCTGGATCAATCGCGAGCACGCGCTGACCCTGGAACATGCCGGAGAAAGCGAAGTCCGCCTTTCCCGGGACGAGCACGACGAGTATCTCTGGACGGAGCCGAATCGAGCCCGGGAGTTGCTGAAGTGGAACGGAAACAAGAGGGCGCTGGAGCGGTTGGAAGCCCGCGTGGCGGAAATGGCATGAGCGAAGAGGCCCCGGGGAAGGGCGTGACCCCGTCGCCCGCGGAAGCACCCCTGGTGGTCAAGGGCGTGGCCGCCGAAGCCGTGTCGCCCTTCCGCGATCTGAACGGCGGCAAGCCGAGCCCGTTTCCCATCTTCCAGGGGAATGAGATCGGCACCACGCCGCGCAGCCGCGCGCACCGGACCACGGAACCGCGTCGTCCCGAGTGGCTGAAGGTGAACCTGGCCACGGGCGAGAACTTCCAGGCCGTCCGCAAGATGGTTGAAGGGCTCAACCTGCACACCGTCTGCCAGGAAGCGCGTTGCCCCAACATCTACGAGTGCTGGGCGGACCGGACCGCCACCTTGATGATCCTGGGTGACACGTGCACGCGGCACTGCACGTTCTGCGCGATCGCGCGCGCCAAGGAGGGCACGCCCATCGATCCGGAGGAGCCCCGGAACGTGGCCCAGGCGATCCGGCAGATGGACCTCGCGCACGCGGTGATCACCAGTGTGAACCGAGATGAACTCCCGAACGGTGGCGCGGAGCACTTTGCCGCCACGATCCGGGAGACCAAGCTCACGAACCCGGAGTGCCGCGTGGAGGTCCTCATCCCGGACTTCTGCGGCAACTGGCACGCCCTCCAGCTGGTGCTGGACGAGTCCCCCCACGTCCTGAATCACAACACGGAGACGGTGGAACGACTCTACCCGCGCGTTCGCCCGGACGGCCGGTACGCACGGTCCATGGAGCTCCTGCAACGTGCGGCGGACCAGAAGAGCGAGCGGAAGATGAAGACCAAGTCGGGCCTCATGGTGGGCCTGGGTGAGACCAGGAGCGAGGTTCTGGCCACGCTGCGCGATCTGCGCGCGGTGGGCTGCGACATCGTGACGATCGGGCAGTACCTGAGCCCCACCAAGAAGCACTTGGGCGTGGAAAAGTACTACACCCCTGCGGAGTTCGATGAGTTCCGCGACGAGGGACTGGCCATGGGGCTCAAGTTCGTGGAGTCCGGACCGCTGGTCCGCTCCAGCTACCACGCTCGCCGGCACGCGGAGGGCGCGGATGCCTAGCCCGCGGAGCAAGCGCGGCACGCCGCCCGCGGCAGCGTCGGCCACTACGCCGGCCAAGCCGCCGGCCGCCACGCCGTCGGCCGTGGATCCCGGGAAACCCAGGGACCCGCGCACGCTGGACGGCATCTTCCGTCCGACCTCGATCGCGGTGATCGGCGCGTCCACCACGCGCGGATCGATCGGGCGCGAGATCGTCCACAATCTCATCAGCAGCGACTTCCACGGCAAGCTGTTCCCGGTGAATCCCAAGGCGGACTACATCCATTCGATCAAGGCGTACCCCTCCATCCTGGAAGTCCCGGACGACGTGGACCTGGCGGTGATCGTGGTTCCGGCCCTGGTGGTGGCGCGGGTCGTGGAGGAGTGCGGCCAGAAGGGCGTGAAGGGTCTGGTGGTGATCTCGGCCGGCTTCCGCGAGATCGGCGGCGAGGGCGTGGACCGCGAGCGCGAACTGCTGGCCATCTGCCGCAAGTACGGCATGCGCATGGTCGGGCCCAACTGCCTGGGCGTGTTCAACGCGGATCAGTCCGTGCAGCTGAACGCCACGTTCGCGCCGGGCATGGCACTCACGGGCCCCGTGGGGTTCGTGTCGCAGAGCGGCGCCCTCGGCATCGCGATCTGGACGGAGATGCAGAAGCGCAACGTGGGCTTCTCGCAGTTCGCATCGATCGGAAACAAGGCCGACGTAAGCGGCAACGATCTCATCGAGTACTGGGAAGACGACCCGTCCACGAACCTGATCGGCCTGTACATCGAGAGCTTCGGCGATGCCCAACGCTTCAACCAGCTGGCCCGTCGCGTGACCGCCAAGAAGCCGATCCTGATGGTCAAGTCGGGACGCACCGCCGCCGGCGCTCGCGCGGCGTCCTCCCACACCGGCGCGTTGTCCGGCACGGACCTGGCCACCGACGCTCTGATCCGGCAGACCGGCGTGATCCGCGCCCGCAGCATCGACGACATGATGGCGCTGATGCTGGCGTTCTCGCGCTGCCCGCTCCCGCGCGGACGACGCGTGGCCGTGCTCACGAACGCGGGCGGTCCCGGGATCATGGCCACGGACGCGTTGATCGGACACGGCATGGAGCTGTCGGACCTGGATGAGCGGACCAAGGCCGACCTGGCCGGACGCCTCCCCGTGGAAGCGTCCATCGAGAACCCGATCGACATGATCGCTTCCGCCGACACCGAGAATTTCCGGGAGTGCCTGCGAATCCTCCTTCGATCGGACGAAGTGGATCTGTTGATCGTGGCGTTCGTCCCGCCCATCATGGTGAACCCCATGGAAGTGGTCGCCGGCATCACCGAGGCCATGGAGGGCGCCGACAAGCCGGTGCTCATGGTGCTGATGGCCGAGGAGCAGTACTACGAGCGCATCCCGAACGAGATCCCGAACTCGCCGCCCGTGTACCGATACCCGGAGTCGGCGGCGTACGCCGCTGCGGAAATGGCCAACTACATGGCATGGCGGAATCGCGACTCGGGACAGATCCCGACGCTGGACGTGGATCGCGCGGCGGCCCGGGCCCTGGTCGATGCCAGCGGAAGTGCGGGCGAGTACCTGGACGCGGACATCGCCTTCCAGCTGTTGGAACTGTACGGACTGCCCATCGCGCCGTGGCGCCTGGTTCGGACCGCAGAGGAAGCTCTGGCCGCGGCCAACGAGCTGGGGTACCCGGCCGTCCTCAAGGTGGCCGGCCGTCGGATCGTGCACAAGTCCGACGTGGGCGGCGTGGCGTTGAACCTGCGGAACGCCCTGGAGATGGAGGGCTCGTTCGGGCAGATGAGTCGCGCCGTACAGGCACTCGGCTACGATCCGGCCAAGGAGGGCTTCCTGGTGCAGCCCATGTCCGCCTCGGGGAAAGAGGTCATCCTGGGGATGAACCGGGACCCGGTCATCGGGCCGGTGCTGCTGTTCGGGCTCGGCGGCAAGTACGTGGAAGTGCTGCAGGACGTGGCGCTGCGCGTGAATCCCATCACGGACGTGGACGCCCAGGAAATGGTGCAGTCGATCCGCGGCTTCCCCATCCTGGAGGGCGTCCGGGGTGAAGAGGGCGTGGCCCTGCCCGTGATCCACGACGCCCTGCTCAAGCTTTCGGCGCTCATCACGGACTTTCCCGAGATCGCAGAAGTGGACCTCAATCCGTTCCTGCTCACTCCGGGCGCCAAGGACTGCCGCATCGTGGACGTGAGAATCCGACTGTCGTAGGAGCCGGTCCCCGGTTCCAGTGCTCGCGTTGCCCGAAGGGAGCCGCCGTTGCTGGTGTTCCAACTCGTCGCCGGCTTGCTCCTGCTGGTGGGCGGCGCGGAACTCCTGGTGCGCGGAGCCAGCGCCATCGCGCTTCGGCTGGGAGTGTCCAGCCTCATCGTGTCGCTCACCCTGGTCAGCATCGGCACGTCCGCACCGGAGGTATTCGTGACGGTTCAGGCCGGCGTGACCGGTCGCACGGACCTGGCCCTGGGCAACGTGATCGGCAGCAACGTGGCGAACGTGGGGCTCGTCATCGGTATCTGCGGACTCTTCCGCGCGCTCACGGCCGGGCGCCGCCTCCTCCGCTTCGATCTTCCGGTGGTCGTCTTCATGACCGTGCTGGTGGGCGTCCTTGGGTACTGGGACGGCGGACTGTCCACGTTCGACGGCGCGCTGCTCTTCGCCCTGTTCCTGGCGTACATGGCGCGAACGGTCCGGACCGGACTCCTCCAGGCGCAGGCGCACGGGCAGGCGATGCCGGGCCAGCGACGCGGCCTGCGAGGGGCGGACTGGCTGCTCTACGGCGCCATGTTCGCCGGCGGCCTGGCCGGACTCGTGCTTGGCAGCCGGTGGCTCGTGGACGGTGCGTCGGCGTTTGCGCTCCGGTTCGGCATGCCGGAGTCGCTGGTGGGGTCCACGATCGTGGCGATCGGGACCTCGCTGCCGGAAGTGGCCACGTCGCTGGTCGCCACGCTTCGGAACGACCTGGGAGTGGCCATCGGCAACGCGGTGGGCAGTTGCATTGCGAATCTCGGACTGGTGCTGGGCGCCGGATGCCTGGCCGCGGGATCGATGGCCGTCCCCGAACACCTGATCCGCAACGAGATCACCGTGGCGGTCCTCCTCTCCGTGATCCTGCTTCTGTTTCTGACCACCCAGGGGAAGGTGATCCGCGCGGAGGCCTGGATGCTGCTCCTGGGATACATCACCTACTTCGTTCTCGTGACCCAGACGGGAACAGCGTCCCCTCTCCCCATCGTTCCCGCCCTGCTGGTCGCGTACGCGGTGCTGCTGGCGCTGGTGGTACGCACGGGGCTCCCTTCCCCCGGCCGACGTTCGCCCTAGCCGCGATTCCCGGCACGGACGCGGCGCGGACCCGGACGAGGCGAGCGTGCGGCCCGGGCGCGGCGCGAACACAACGCGGACGCGGCGAAAGCACCACCCGGACGCCCGCCCGGACACATTCCGAATGCGGCAAGAAAGTCGTCCGACCGGTTCAAAAAGCCGCCGCTCCCGTGTCCCATTCTCCGTGACACCGCCCCGTGTCTCCCGGCCGCCGGTGGTCGGGCCCCTTTCGAAGCGCGGTCGATCCGAGAGGATCCCAGGCCAGGCCCCTTCGAACACCAGGAGAACCCACCCCAATGCAGATCCTGTTCTCGAACCCGTTCCGTCGCCTCCGGGCGATTCTCGGAGTATCCCTGGCCGCCACCCTGGCGCTGTCCGGGCCCGCGGCCGCCAACAAGGTCACGAACGACCTCGTGCCGCTGGGGTCCGCCTGGGGCGGCCCTCATGGCCACGTGCCCGGCGACTTCATGTTCTCGGAAGACCTCATCAAGCTCATCGTTCTGGACTTCTGGTCGGGCGGCGTCCCCTGCTGCTTCAACGAGGCGGTCATCCAGGCCCCGGTCGTGGATAGCGGCGGCGGCTGGGTGTTCGGCTCGGTCCAGTGCCTGAACATCAACAACGTGAACGTGCACTACGACTACGCGGCGATCCCGACTTCGGGACCGGAGTCCGTTCGGTTCAGCTACCTGCAGCTCGGTGGCTCGGTCAACGTGGACGTGAACGGCGCCGGCCTCGTGGAGGCACCCAACTGGCCCGCATTGCATCTGGCGGTGCTTCCCGGGGGCGCCACGTGCGTGGTGGATCCCGCGCTCCAGGTCCCGGTGGACATGAATCTGGACGGCGTCCCCGACGGTCACCGCGGAGTCGTCCGGATCGATGCGCCCTTTCCGATCGACGGACTGGCCATTGGCGGCCAGGAGTTGTGGGTCGATGAGCAGGAGACCACGCGCGGAAGCGGCCCCTGTCCCGCGTACATCGGGCACGAGTCCCAGGCTCCGGGCACGGTCTACGGCGCGCCCGTGGCCATGCCCATCGGATCGTTCATGTACTCGGAAGGCGGCGTGGATCTGCTCACGGAGCAGTTCTTCCCGCTCGTGGGTCCGCCGCTCTACAACCAGGCCAACATCGATCCCGTGTTCCCCGCTCCCGTCCTGTTCGGGACGGATCTGAACACACTTCGCTTCAACAACATGAACGTGCGCTTTCAGATCCCGCTCGTCGGCGTGACCGAGGTCCAGTTCGACTGGCTCGATCTGGGCGGCACCGAGAACCTGTCGGTGAACGGCTTTCCTCTGCACATCGGAGAGCTGGATGCGGCTCCGGCCTTCATCGCTCCCGGTGTGGTGTTCAGCACGTCGTCGTTCCCGGTTCCGGGCGGCAAGAAGGGCCGCGCGCGCCTGGTGGGCAACGTGTTCGAGATCGTGCTCGGCGGCCAGGAGCTGTGGCACGACAACATGTGCGTTCAG
>BQJX01000112.1 GCA_021604925.1 Gemmatimonadota bacterium | reverse complement strand
AATGGCCACGACCTCCGCTTCGGGCAGCGAGCCCCGCGCCGCCGCCACCTCGTCGAGCGTGGGACCGTCCAGGTACTCCATCCGGATTCCGGTGACGCCGTCCACCTCGTCGATACCGTAGACCTGCGCCACGTTCTCATGCCGGATCCGCGCCAGCAGACGTGCCTCCTCCAGCAGACGCCCGGCCCGTTCGCGATCCGCGTGCAACAACTTCAGCGCAACCGGCCGTTGAAGTTGCGGATCCCACGCGTGGAATACGGAGCCCTGTCCGCCCCGGCCCAGCAACCGAAGGACCTTGAGCGGTGGCCAGGTCGGCAGGTCCGGATCCGTTCCGGCCGCGGGATCCCCGGCCGCCTCCGCGGCGGCCCGTTGGTACTGGTTCATTCGCGACAGGGCCATCAGGTTGCGAACGACCGACGACTCGGCCTCCGGCGCGCCGTCCACGTCGCCGGGATCGGGCAGGTCGCCGCGTGAGATCGAATCGGCCAGCCGCTCCAGGCGATCCTCAGGATTCATGACCCATCTCCTTGGCCAGGCGCACCAGCGCCCGCTTCACCTTCATCCGCGCGGCGTGCGCGGATGCGCTCCCCACCAGGTCCGCGATCTCGTCGTACTCGCAGTTCCACTCGATCCTGGCGATGATCGCTTCCCGATCCGATTCCCGCAGCCGTTCCAACGCGGCCTCGTAGCGCTCCAGCGTTTCGCGGCCCACCACGTCGTCCAGCGGACTGGCGAAGGGAGTCGCCGGTTTCTCGGCAGCGTCCATCACCCGGTCGCCGACTCCCGCTCGCCTCACCTGGTCCCGGATCCGGTTCATCACGGCCTGCCGCAGGTAGCCGAAGAACGCGCCCGACCCCTCGGGTCGGAACTCCTCCAGCCGACGAATCGAACGGATCACCGCATCCTGCACGAGGTCCTCGGTGTCGTTCAGCGACCGGGCTCCCGCGGGCAATCGCCCCGTGGCCCAGCGTCGCAGCCGAGGAACCATGCGTTCGCAGAGGAGATTCAGGGCACGTTCGTCCCCCCCCTTCGCCCGATCCAGAAGGACGGACGTGGTTTCATCTCCAAGCGGCAGTGCGTCTCCGTTCATCGCCCCTCCTGGTGGAGGCGATCGTAAACCGGTCCGCATCCGCGGGACAGCGCTCCTTCTTCGCCCTGTCCTCACTCTAAGAACGAGCGGAGCCGCCGCGATTCACACCGGCCGACTCGAAAAACGAGGTTTCCGCTGTCCCTGGGCCGATCTCCTTGCTAAAAGGGAGGTAGCTGCGCGTTGCTTCTGGTTTGCCTCCAACTCGTCGCGAGGCCAAATGTCGCTGCCGGACTCCGTTTCGGGGAGGACGAGCCTCTCCATCGTCTACCGCCTCACCGAGGAACTGGATCAGGCTGCCAGCCTCGAAGAGATGTTCGAAGCCGCCATGAGCGCCGTGGTCGAAGCGGCGGCGGTCGACCGCGCCTCGCTGCTCCTGCTCGACTCCGCGGACCGGATGCGTTTTGTCGCCTCGCGCGGACTGTCCCGGGAGTATCGGCGCGCCGCGGATGGCCACTCCCCCTGGCCGGCGAACGAGCGCAACCCCCAACCCGTCTACGTACGCGACGTCCGCGACAACGAGGAGCTGGCTGCGTTTCGGGAGGTGTTCGCCGCCGAAGGAATCCGGGCGCTGGCCTTCCTGCCGCTGACGCGCAGCGGCCGACTGCTCGGCAAGTTCATGCTCTACGCCAACCAGCCCACGGACTGGGACGACGAGGAACTGGCGCTGGCCCGCAACATCGCGCGGCAGGTGGCATTCGCCGTCGATCGCACGCGCAGCGAACAGGAACTGAGATCCACGCTCGCCCAGATCGACGCGCTCGCCGGCAACGTTCCGTTGGGGCTTCTGTTCGAAACGGATGACGGCACCGTGGAAATGGCGAACGTGGAGTTCTCACGGATCTTCTCGCTGTCGCCGCCGCGGGAGCTGGCCGGACAAGCGTGTCGCGAAGTCCTTCAGCTCGCCGCCGACCAGTTCCTGGAGCCGGAACGAGTCACCGACGAAGTGCAGGTGCGCCGTGAACAACGCGTGCCGGCCCCCAAGTACGCCATCCACCTGAAGGACGGTCGCATCATCGAGCAGACCTACGTTCCCATCGACGAGCCCGGCGCCCTGGGTCACCTTTGGACCTACGAGGACGTCACGGAGCGGCTTCATCTGGAGCGTCAGCTGCACCACGTCCAGAAGATGGAGAGCCTGGGCGCCTTCGCCGCGGGGATCGCCCACGACTTCAACAACCTGCTGCAGTCGATGCTCACGAGTGCATCGCTGCTTCGCCCCGAGCTGAAGCCCGGCGGCGCCGGAGACGAACTGCTGAGTCACCTCATCCAGGTGGCCCGGGAAGCCTCCGAAGTGTCCAGCCGTCTCGTGACGTTCGGACAGGGGCAGCCCGGAACCACCGCGCTGATCGACCTGGACGAGAGCTTGTCCGCGTCGATGGGTTTCTTCGAACGCTTGATGGGGACGGGCATCGACCTGCAGTACCGGTGCGACACTCCGGACGCCCACGTGAACGCGGACGCCCAGATCCAACAGGTCGTGATGAACCTGCTGGGCAACGCCCGGGATGCCACCCCGGACGGCGGGAGCATTTCCATCCGCGTGCTGCGAACGGAGGACTCCCCCACCGGAAGCGGCGTCCCGCAGATCGTGGTCTCGGTGCGCGACTCGGGAGAAGGAATGTCGGAGGCGGTCCGGGCCCGCGTCTTCGAGCCGTTCTTCTCCACCAAGGTCGCGGGGCGCGGGACGGGCCTGGGACTGGCCAGTTCCTACGGCATCATCCGGCGATTCGGCGGAACCATGACGGTGGACAGTACGCCCGGCGCCGGCAGCGAGTTCCGGGTCTACCTTCCGCAATGCGAGCGCCCCCTCGATCGCGAGCAGGCGGCCGCGCCGACTCCCGACCGGGCGGCCGGGACCGCCCGCGTTCTGCTGGCCGACGACGAGCCGGACGTCCTGCGGGTGGTGGCCTTGGCGCTGCGCGCCCGTGGATACGAGGTGCAGGAGGCCGGCGGCGGCCCGGAGGCACTGGACTGGATGGAGCGCGCCGATCCCCCCTTCGACATTCTCGTCACGGATGCCACCATGGCGCACGTGGACGGTCATGCCCTGGCTCGTCGCGCGAGTGCCCGCCGGCCGCGGGTGCCGGTCATTCTCATGTCGGGTCTCCCGGATCAGACCGAGCGGCCGCCGGGCCAGGCGGAGTACCTGCAGAAGCCTTTCCTGCCGGACGAGTTGATCGCCCGGATCGAATCGGTGCTCCGCGACCCGCTCTAGCCGCGCAGGATCGTCTCCCACGCCTCGACCGTCTTGCGCGCAATCCGGTCCAACGAGTACTCCTCTTCCCCCACCCGACGCGCGTTCGCGGCCAGACGGTTCCGGAGATTGTGATCGGAGAGGAGCACGCGGACGCGCTCGGCGAGACCACCGACATCACCGATCGGCCGAACGAAGCCGGTCTCGCCGTCCCGGATCATCCACGGGATCCCGCCCGCGTCCGTGCCGACCGCGGGAATCCCCACCGCGTGCGATTCTCCCAGCGCCACCGGCGCCGTCTCCTCGATCGAAGTCAGCAGAAGAAGCGTGGCTCGCGCGTACTCCTGGTGCAGGACTTCGTCCGACACCAACCCCAGGATCTTGACGCGGTCGTCCAGGGCGCGTGACGTGATGTAGTCGGCGATCTCGCGATCGAACGGCGTGCCCGAAGACGGGCCCAGCACGTGCATGGTCGCCTCCGGCAGATCGCGGGTGGCTTCTTCGAACGCCCGGATCGCGGTCATGGGGTCCTTCCGATGGCGCGTGCCCCCCACCACCAGCACGTGCGGAGCCGTGGGCTCGTTCCGGATCGCGAAGATCTCCTCGCCGATCGGGTTGTTGATCACGAACTGCCGGTACTCCTTGCCCGCGGGAAGCATCTGGGCCGCGTACCCCGACGTGATGAACACGTTGTCCGCCCAGCGGATCTGGTCCAGGTGCCGCTTCGCCCGGATCTTGCCGCGCAGTTCCTTGATCCAGGACGGATGATGGATGCTGGCTTCCTTCCAGGTGATCCCGTGCAGGGTCACGCCGTGCGGAAGCCCCGAGTCGCGGACCGCCGCCGTGGGCAGTCCCAAACCCTCGGAGTGGACCAGGTCCGGACGAATGCGGCGCACCACCTGCGCGATCTTGCGTCGTTCGATTCGTTCGTCCAGGAGCTGCGCAAAGCGGCCCGTGGTGGCCAGGAAGTGGACGGTGGCACCGTCCCGCTCCACCTCGGCGTCCTCCACCACATCGGTCTGGCAGCACACCACGTGCAGATCCACGTCGGACACGCGCGTGAGACCGCGCACCAGGTAGTGCGCCACGGCGGTCACCCCTCCGGGGACGACCCCCGGGTTCACCGGGTAGTTGCACATCAGGGCCACTCGCACGAGGGGTCGACTCCGGATTCCGGGGAAGGGACAAACGGCCAGTGTATCACCCCGGCCGGACTCGCGGCGAGAGGGAGGATTCCCTGTGCGGTTTCAAGGGCTCCCGGCGTTCCCCTGATGACGCCGGAAACGACCGGTTCCTGGACCTGAAAGGAGAACCCCATGTCCACCCTGAACGTCTACCTCGCCGACCTCCCGGGAGCCGTCCGCTACCCGGCCCCGCTTCGCCGCACGGTTCAGCGCTTCTTTGACCTCGCCATCCAGCATTCCAAGTTCGGGAACGCGGTCGTGCAATGGACGAGCCGGAAGCCCGCGCTGGCCCCTTCGGATCTGATGGTCTACTTCGTGGAGGGACCCGAGGACAGCGTGGTCAAGGAGCTCACCAAGAACCTCGGCCCGTCCGGAACCACCTACATCGGGCAGCAGGTGGCGTCCGAAGTGTACCTGGGCGGCCATGGATTCACACCCACGGCCGAGACGCTCGGCAAGCTCGCGATCCACGAACTGATGCACAACGTCACGAAGATGGGCGAGAGCCTGCACCGCGTCCCCGGAGTCTCGATCGGCAAGGAATCCATCTCCTCGGAGACGGAACCCTCGTCCGCGGACACCAAGCTGGTGGGGACCCGCCTGGGAATCCGGCGCCGACAGTGGGAGAAGGGATTCACGATCTACAACGACCCCCTGCGCTAGGCGCGCGCCCCCTGCGCATCCGGCCGGGCCGCTTCCACCGGGACGCGGCCCGTTTGCCGTACCGGATTCCTTTCGCGATCGATTGCCGCGCTTTTGCGACTTTGGCGGCGGTTGACGCGCCCGGCGATTGCGTCTCAAGCGCGCCCCGGGATTCGACGATGCGCCGGTATCCACCTCCCCCTTTGGAGAAGCATCATGTTGGTGGTCGCCCGTTATGTCGACGGGCGCGTCGTCAAAGGTCAGACAACCGATTTTCATCCGGAACTGGAGTCCTTCCATATCCAAGGGTCTTCGGAAGTTCCCCCCGAGCGGGTGCCCGTGGACGGTCTGAAAGCCGTCTTCTTCGTGCGGTCCCTCGGCGGCAACCCCGAACGACAGGATCATCGGGAGTTCCCATCGGATGTCGGTGTCCGACGCAAGCTCTGGTTGGAATTCAGAGATGGCGAAAAAATGGCGGCGTGGCCTGTCTCGGCTTCTCTCGGGCGGAGGGGCTTCTATGTCCTGCCGACCGATCGGGAGTCGAATCTCGAGAAGGCGTACGTGTTTCGCAAGGCCGTGAAGGCAGTCCTGGAAGGAAAGGAGGCCGAGTACGCGTCCGCTTCGGACGTGCGCAAACGCAGGGCCGACACGCTGACCCGGATCGTCGGGGTCGGATAGGTCGAGCGAACCAAGCAAGTTGCCCGCCGATCCGGCGGGACGACGGGGCCGGGGCAGCAGACGCTGCTCCGGCCCTTTCCGTGCGGCCCGAAGAAATCTCCAAGGGCGTGGCGGGATCCGCTCGGTTTCGGCGTACCGGAAGAGTGAAGCCGAACGACGGAAATCGAGTCCTGACCGAAAACCGCCCCCAAAGGAGGGTTCTCGCATGAAACGCTTGCTCGCGCTGGCCTACGGCATCGTGTGCTACCTGATCTTCTTCGGAACGTTCCTCTACTCCATCGGGTTCCTGGGCAACTTTGGAGTGCCTCGAAGCATCGACTCGGCGCCCACCGCTCCCCTGGGCCGCGCGTTGCTCATCAACCTGTCGCTGCTGGGGCTGTTCGCGGTGCAGCACAGCGTGATGGCGCGGCCGGCGTTCAAGCGGTGGTGGACCCGGTTCGTCCCCGCGCCGGTCGAGCGAAGCACGTATGTGCTCTTCTCCAGCCTCGCCCTGATCCTGCTGTTCCGGACCTGGCAACCGATGGGCGGAGTGATCTGGGCCATCGAAGGGCCCCTCGGCCAGGCGACGGCCCTGACGCTCTACGGATTCGGGGTCCTGCTGGTACTGGTGTCCACGTTTCTCATCCATCACTTCGATCTGTTCGGGCTGCGACAGGTGGTTCTGTACTGGCAGGGTCGCGAGTACACGCCGCTGCGTTTCAACACTCCGGGACCCTACTCGCTGGTCCGCCATCCGCTGTACGTGGGCTGGCTCTTCACGTTCTGGGCCACGCCCACCATGTCGGCCGCCCACTTCCTCATGGCCATCGCGATCACGGCCTACATTCTCGTGGCCATCCGTCTGGAGGAGCGCGATCTCGAAGCGGAGCACGGGCAGTACTACGCCGACTACCGGAGTCGCGTGCCCATGCTGATCCCCTTCACGCGGCGCCGGAGGTCGCGGCCCGAGTCCGGAAGAGCGGCGGCGTGAATCAGGTTCCGTCGGGAAGCGAAGCCACGCGTCGGCGAACCTCGTCGGCGCGTTCTTCGTTGCCCTGCTCCTGGTAGAAGTCGAGCTGGGCCGTGAGAATGCTGCGAAACGGCAGACCGTCGTCATCGGTCAGGGCGGCCATCTCGCGGAGGATCCCTTCCGCATCTCCGACTCGATTCTGCTCGCGCAACGCCGTGACCACCTCGAGCCGGGAGTCGATCGTGTCCTCACCGGTGTCCCCGTAGAACTCCCGGCGAATGTCCCAGGCCTCGCGGTGGAACCGCTCGGCCGATACCGGGTCCCCGGTCTCGCGGGCCAGGCGCCCCTGGCGGCTGAGCGACGCGGCGAGGTAGGGATGGCGGCCCAGGAACTCCCGCCACTGGTCGCAGGATTCGCGGTACTGCTCCCGCGCCTCCTCCAGGCGACCGGCGCCATGCAACGCCGCCCCGAGGTTGTGACGGGTGTACGCCACTTCCGGGTGGCGCTCGCCGTGGGCGCTCAGGCAGATGGCCAGTGCCTCTTCCAGCACTTCCCGGGCATCCTCCCAGCGTTCCACGTGAATGAGGTAGCCGCCATAGCCGGCCAGCGGCATCACGAGCCCTGCGTTCCCCGCGGGAATCAGCTCCCGGTAGAGCGCCAGGGCCGCTCGGTACAGCGAGTCCGCCTTGGCATCGTTGTCGAGGTGTTGCATCAAGGTCGCCAGATTCAGGGATGCGGTGGCTCCGGCCTGGGTCCGGTCGAGCCCCGCCGCCTTCCGCTCCCGCAGGGACTCCTGCAGCAACTCCGCCGCGCGCACCTGGTCACCCTGGTAGGAAGCCAACACTCCCAGATTGTTCAACGTGTCGAGCAGGGTCTGGGATCCCGGCAGCAGCCGACGCGCCACCTCCAGAGCCTTCTCCAGGTGCACCTGGGCGCGATCGAACTCGCCGCGATCCTCCAGTGTCTTTCCGAGGTTCGTCAGGATGATCACGTACTCGGTGTCCTCCGCGGATCCGCTCTCGGTCCACGCCGCCAGCGCCTCCTCCAGGATCGCCTGCGACTCGTCGTACTCCCCGAGCATGTTGTATACATCGCCGAGCGTCGACATG
>BQJX01000111.1 GCA_021604925.1 Gemmatimonadota bacterium | reverse complement strand
GCGCGTGGCCCACTTCCACCACTCCTCGAAGATGCGCTCCGGCGCCAGCGAGTCGAACTCGGGCGCGACGTCGCGGCAGAGCTGCTCGGTGGCTTCGTCCATCACAAAGTCGAAGCGCGCCGCGAACTGCATGCCGCGGAGCACGCGCAGCGGATCCTCGCGGAACCGCTCCGACGTGGCGCGGAGCAGTCCCTTTGCGAGATCGCGCTCCCCCGCGAACGGGTCGATCCGGGTGCCGTGTTCGTCCATCGCAATGGCGTTGATGGTGAAGTCACGGCGGGCCGCCGCTTCCTCCGGGGTCATGGTGGGATCCGGCGCGATCTCGAACTCGCGATGCCCCGCGCCGCGTTTGCGCTCGCGCCGCGGAATGCTCACGTCGATGGTGCCGTCCACTTTGGCCACGCCGAAGCTCTTGCCGACCAGGTCCACGCGATGCTCCGGCGTGAGCGCGGTCACGATCTCGTCGTAGGAGAGGCCGTAGATCTCCAGGTCGTAGTTCTGGCTGTCCAGACCCAGGAGGTGGTCGCGCACCCAGCCGCCCACGATCAGCGTGCGGGTGGCGCCCGCGGCCCGCAGGCGGTCCATCAGCGCCCGCACGTCCGGGGGAAGGTTCAGGGCGGCCGTTTTCTACTCTCCGTCGCCGGCGGCGAGTTCGCTCAGTCGATCGAGCCGGGCGGCTTCGTTGGCGACCAGCCAGGGATCCTGCGACAGCGCCTGGTGCGCCTTGGCGAACCAGGGACGGGCTTCGTCCGGCCGGCCCAGCAGCAGCAGACACTCGCCCAGCTCCTCGAAGACGTAGCCGTCCGACTCGGCACCACGCTCCTCCTTGCGGGCGAGAAGCGTCCGCTGCTGCTCCAGCGCCTCGTCTACCCGCCCCAGCGAGCGAAGGCACCGCGCCACGCACCAGTCCGCGATCTCGATGGGCTCCACCGCTTCCTGGGCGCGACGGTACGCCGCCGCCTCCACGAACAGTTCGTACGCCCGATCGAAGTTACCGCTGTCGTGGTAGGTCCAGCCGAGGTTGTTCAGCAGGGAGCCTTTCCACTTCTGCGCCTTGGGGCCGTCGGAGGCCTGCGCATGCGCCAACGCCGTCTCGTTCCAGCGCAGCGCCTCGTCGCCCTTCTCCGTGATGGCCACCATGTGAGCCGCGTCCACCGCAAGACCCGCCACCTCGGGCAGGGGGCGGCCGAGTTCCCACGCCTCCACGAACAGCGGCTTGGCCGACTCCGGCGATCCGGAGGAGTTGAGCGTGCGGCCGCGTTCCAGGAGATAGCGGATCCGCACGACGGGCGGCGCGGTTTCCAACGCGGGTTCGATGGTGTCCAGCAGCGCGTTCGCCTCGTCAAAGCGGCGCTGCAACGAGTAGGTGCGCGCGATCTGCGTGTCGAGTTCCAGAAGACGATGGACGTCGCCGGCGGCTTCCACGGCGGGGCGCAGTTCGCGGAACTTCTGTTCCGTGCCCGCCGGGTCGTTGTAGTCCCAAAGCGTGTCGATGTCCACCGGTCCCTCCATGTTCTGCTCCTCCGCAGGAACCGGTGCCACCACCAGTCCGAGAATGAATAGGGCCGTCACGCCGGCCGCTCTCATGTCGTCACCGATTCGATGGCGCCGGCGCGCACGTGGTGAACGTGGAAGTGGCGATCCCGCAGTTCGCCGAGCCACCCTTCCTGCGCCGTGGCCAGGATGATCTGCCCTTCGCCTTCCACCCGCGCCAGGAACTCCTCGGCCGCCTGGCGATCGAGCACGGCGAACATCTCATCGACCAGCAGGATCGGCGAGGCTCCCACCGCCGTACGCACCAGATCCGCCTGCGCGAGTTTCAGGAACATGGCGGACAACTGCTGCTGCCCCAGCGATCCGAAGCGGCGCAGTTCCCGTCCGCCGAGTTTCAGATTCACGTCGTCCGCATGGGGGCCGCACGTGGTGTAGCCCACCGCCTCCTCCCGATCGCGACTGTCCGCCAGCGCCACTTCGAACGCGGGTCGCGGATCGTCGCCGTCCCAGGGCACCGCCGGATCGTACGTGACGTCCAGCGGACCGCCGCCCTTGTACGCGTCTTCGGACAGGTCGCGCAGCGTCTCGCTGAGCTGGTCCACGAGATGTCGGCGGCGGCGAAACAGTTCGCTGCCGTGCTCGATCACGAGATCCGTCCAGGGTTCGCGCGCCAACGAGGCACCATTCTTGCCGCGCGAATAGACGAACGACTTGGCCAGCGTCTCGTTGCGTTGACGGATGGCGCGCTGGTACTCGCGCAGCACTGTCATGTACTTGGGCGAGAGCTGGCAGCCGATCAGATCGAGGAAGCGTCGCCGGACCTGGGCGCTCTCCTGAACCAGTTCCACATCGGACGGGGCAAAGGACACCACCTTGATCGCGCCGAGGAGATCGGACGCGCGGCCCGGCTCCTTGTCGATCCGGATCTTCTTGCCGCCGCTCTTCTGGTAGGTGACTTCCACCCGCAGGGAGCGCGATTCCCGGTCCGACTCGAAGCGCCCGCCGACGCGATAGCCCGGCGCGTCGTGCGCCACGAGAACCGCATCGCGACTGGCTCGCTGGGAACCTCCGGTGCCGAGGAGATGCACGGCTTCCAGGACGTTGGTCTTGCCCTCGCCGTTCTGTCCGAGCAGAAGATGGTGGCCCTGACCCAACGGAAGCTCCAGCGAACCGTAGTTGCGGAAGTCGCCCAGCGAAAGGTGGATGAGGCGCATGCGGGACGGCCTCTCGGTTTCTAATCCACCAGGCGCAGGGGCATGATCAGGCAGAGGTAGTTCTCGTCCTCGCCCTGTTCCACCGGCTCCACCAGTCCCGCGTTCAGCGGCGAACTCAACGACAGCAGGGCATCTTCCGTGGAGACGTTCCGCAGGAGCTCGCCCAGGTACTGCGCGTTGAAACCCATCACGATTTCGTCGCCGCCGTACTGCGCTTCCAGCTCCTCCTGCGCCTCGCCGATGTCCTGCGTGCGCGCGGACAGCGTCATGGTGTCCGGTTTGACCGCCACGCGCACCTGGTGCGTGAGGTTGTCGGACAGCAGCGCCACGCGGCGCAGGGCGTCCAGGAACGCATCGCGTTTGACGATCACGCGCTTGTCGTTGCCCTTGGGAATCACGTCCTCGTACTTGGGGAACGGACCCTCGATCAGGCGCGTGAACAGCGTGGTCTTCTCGAAGCGGAAGATCACGTGGTCCTCCGCGAGTTTCACGCTCACCGTGTCGTCCACGCCTTCGCCGACCAGGCGCATGACCTGGTTCAGCGCCTTGGTGGGCACGATGCACGTGGTCTGCTTTTCCACCGAGATCTCGACCGGAACGCTGATGCGCGCGAGACGATGACCATCCGTGCCGACCATGGCCATGGAGTCCTTGGACAGCTCCCAGAGGACGCCGGTGAGCGCACGTCGCGTTTCGTCCTTGGACACGCAGTACGACGTGCGCTGGATCGCCTTGCGCAGCGTGTCTCCGGGAATGGTCACGCCCTTCTTGAACACGAGGTTCGGGACCTTGGGGAACTCCTCGGCGCCCATGCCCAGGATCCGGAAGTTGGCGCGGCCGGCGGTGATCAGCGCGTTCGCCTTGTTCACGTCCAGGTTCACGTCGGCGTTCGAATCCAGCTGCCGAACAATCTCCGAGAAGCGCTTGGCCGGAAGCGTGACCGAGCCCTCCTTGGCCACGGTCGCTTCGATCGTGGTGCAGATCGAGAGATCCAGATCCGTGGCCGTGATCTTCACCTGCGAGCCTTCGGCTTCGAGCAGGATGTGTCCCAGAACCGGCATGGTGGTCTTTTGCGGAACCACGTTCAGCACTCGGTCCACGGCACCGGCCAGGGTCGTCTGCGGAGTGGTGAACTTCATGGTCCCGCTGGCGGCCGAGGTCTTTCCGGTCACCTTCGCCTCCTCGGTCACAGTCTTCGTCATGTCGTCATCCTTGTGGGTTCGCGGGGGAGTTTTCCCCATGCATTCCTATATCTGTTCTTCTTCTCTTTCAAGTCAGTAGAAGTAGTAGGGGCGGTGGAAAAGGGGAAAAGCCCGATTCCGAACTGTCCAACCGGTGCGCTGATGGGGCTTTGGGAGATTGGGCTCCCGGAGTACCCGGAGTGGACAATCCGAGCGGACCCTGGGACAGAACCCCCACTTGTCCACCGGACCGGCGCTGTCCCGGGTTCATCCCCCACCGCGTCCCGAAGTTCTCCACCGTGAATCCTCCCCGTTTTCCTAGGCCTGAAGCGTGGACGTGAGGCGCTGCAGAATCTGTCGAAGCTGCGGATCCTCGTCGCGCGCGGTGCCGATCTTGTCGCACGCGTGCATCACCGTGGTGTGATCCCGACCCCCGAAGCGACTGCCGATCTCGGAGAGCGAGAGCTTGGTCAGCTCACGCGACAGGAACATGGCAATCTGACGCGGATACGCCAAGGAACTCGTCCGCTTCTTCACCTTCATCGCTTCTTCCGGGATGCCGTAGTGATCGGCCACCAGGCGCTGAATGTGCTCCACCGTGACGATCCGCTCGGGACGCTTGAGAAAGTCCTTCAGCACCTCGCGCGTGAGCTCCAGATCGATCTCACTGTCCGTGAGCGACGAGAATGCCAGCAGGCGAATCAGCGAGCCTTCCAGTTCCCGAATGTTCGAACGCACATTGGACGCGATGAACTCCAGCACTTCGTCCGGGATCTCGAGGTTGTCGTCCTGCGCGCGGTTGCGAAGGATCGCGATGCGCGTCTCCAGGTCCGGCGGCTGAATGTCCGTGACCAGCCCCCACTCGAAGCGGGAGACGAGGCGCTCTTCCAGGGTGGGAATCTCCTTGGGAGGGCGATCGCTGGTCAGCACGATCTGCTTGTGCGCGTCGTACAGGGCGTTGAACGTGTGGAAGAACTCCTCCTGCGTGGACTCCTTGCCCTGCAGGAAGTGCACGTCGTCAATCAGCAGCACGTCGATCTTGCGGTACTTGTTGCGGAACGCCATGGTGGTGCCGCTCTGGATCGAGCCGATCATCTCGTTCATGAAACTCTCGGCCGATGAGTAGTGCACCATGGTGTTCGGGGAACCATTCGCACGAATGTGGTTCCCGATGGCCTGCATCACGTGCGTCTTGCCGAGCCCCGACCCGCCAAAGAAGAACAGCGGGTTGTAGGCGGTGGCGGGATGTTCGGCCACTGCGCGGGCCGCGGCGTTGGCGAACTGGTTGGATTTGCCCACCACAAAGTGCTCGAACGTGTACTTGGGATTGAGCGGGGTGGACTCGCGTTGCGGAGCACCGGCGTTCACCGGCTTGGTGGCCCGGGAAAGCGCGGACTGGTACTCATCGAACTCGGGTTCGACGGGCGCCGAGGTGAAAGCCGGGGGGGCTTCTTCTACCGGGGCGTCCGACGAATGGCCATTGCCGAGAACGATGTCCACGCGACTGTCCGGTCCCAGCTTGCTCTGAATCGAGACCTGGAGAAGGGGCGAGAACTTGTCCTGAACGTATTGGAGATGGAACTGGTTGGGTGCTTCCAGACGAACCGAAGTTGGATCCCCGTTCGCCGCCAGACGCAGCGGCCGGATCCAGGTATCGATTTCCTGCGGCGACAGCTGTCGCGACAGATCGCCCAAAAGCCCGGACCAGACCTCTCCGGAAACTAGGGTCATTGGCATCTCCGAGAACCTACAGATCGCGGTGGTGAAACACGGTGAGGCGAAGAGATTCCGGTGTGCCCGGTCAGGAAAGAAACGCAGGGCTACGCTGTACTGCGGAGCTCCGCGCCCCCGGCCGGGTTATCCACATCGGTGGAAAACCGGCTAACCTCCCATCCCAGCACCCAGTGGCGTTCCTCAATCTTCCTCGGATTCGGGAGTTGTCCACGGGGGGAAAACAGCCCTATCTCCTTGGAATGGCGTGGATTATGCCCGTGATGACAGGGGGTGTCAACCGTGAAGGCCCTGCGAATATGTGCGAGTTTTGGCGAAACTGCGACGGGTGAGTGAACGATCGTTTGTGGGGAGAGATGCCCGGCAGCACCATGAAGAGGGTGTAGCATTACACCCACCGCCGGGTGATTGGGGCGGTTTCCCGCGGGATGCCGGCTGAGCGCCCGGCTCCACGAGGAGAGGGCGCAGCGACCGATCTCGGCCCCGTCACCTGAGATGAATCATCTTCCGGGTGGCCCGGTAGTCGCCGGCACTCATCCGATAGAAGTACACCCCGGCGGCGGTCCTCTGCCCCGCTCCGTCTCGCCCATCCCAGAGGATCATGTGACGCCCCGCCGGCAGGTCATCGTCCACCAGGGTGCGCACCTGGCGTCCGGACACGTCGTACAACGTGATTCGGCTGCGCGCGGGCGATGGAAGGTCAAACCGGATCCGCGTGGTGCCATCGAACGGGTTGGGGGAGTTCGCGTGGAGCGCAAAGCTCAGCGGGAGGTCGGTGGTCGCCGCCCGGAGCTCCTCGAGCGTCATCACGTGTAGGACGATTGCCGATGTCGTTTCCGGGAGGTCGGGGTCGTTGCTCCGGATCACGAGCGTGGCCGCGTCCTCCGCTTCCATCGCAAGGGCGCTTCGGAAGACCAGGTCGACGTCCACGCACTCTCCGGCCGGGACCGTTCCGGATCTCGGGCTCGACACGACCCACCCCGGCGCTCGCCGGAGTTCGATCGCCAGTTCGTCGTGCATGTACGCCGCGTTGTGGGCAATCGTGAGCCCATCGTTGAGCGTCTCGTTCTGGAGGCCGATCGTGGCACTGTCCAGAACGCCTTCCATTTCCCGGTACTGGAAGACGATCCGACCATCGGAGTGCAGGATCGCTTCGAACGAATAGGGACCGCCCGTCGGCCCAAGACGAAAGGCGTCCTCGTACTGGACGATCAGCCGCTCACCATCGGAGTGGTACCAACCCGGCGCGCCCGTCGGAAGCCGGAGGTCATCCCACCAGATGGCAAGCTGGCTCGGCGGCGAGTTCGGGCAGGCGCATGGGAGCTCCAGGTTGGTGGGAGCGGCCTGCTGCGACGAGAAACTGATCCACCCGTTCGTGCTGGCTCGGAACTCGGTGACCGTGTCGCCATAGAAGGGAAAGTCGAAACCGATCGGAAACGGTCCTCGATTGATATCGTTGCCCACCAGATCCAGGGGCGTCCCCACGTCGCGAATGTCAATCCACTGGAAGGAGGGGCCACCCGGCGTATCGCTATCGATCCAGAAGTGGCCGAAGTCGTCGTGTCCGCCGAGGGCGCGGCCCAGCGGCGAGGACGCGTCGTTCACCGTCAACTCGAAGTGAAGATCCGACGCCTCGCCCGGCGGCTCGTTGGGAGTCACGTTGCAGATCGTGAGGGGGCGGGTCAGCTCAGAGTTGGGGCTCATGGTGACGTCCACCACGGCGGGCGATCGCTCCAACTCGGGCTCCAACCGTGCGTGCGCGATGATCGGAACCACGGTCGTGGACCCTTCCGCATTGTGCTCCAGGGTCAGCGTGGTCGAACGGTCTCCGACCCCTGAAGCAAGCAGCGTCACTACCACGTCGCGACCAAGTCCGGAATCCAGCGAGAAGGACGCGGGTACGGCCGAGTAGTCTGCCCCACCAACGACCACAGACGAGACCACGAGCGGCTCGGAACCCACGTTGTCGACCCGCACGACCACATCCTGGGATCTCGCCACGAACACGTTCTCCATGACCAGGGTGTCCGGCGCCACGGAGATCACCGGAATCCCGACCACCCGAACGGACAGGGGCACTTCCAGCCGCGGGTTCACCGGGTCGTTGTTCTCGATGGTCAGGCGGCCGGCCAGGAACCCCGCGGGTCTGCCGAACGACTGAAAGGAGACGGCCACCGCGGTGGTCTCTCCCGGCGCCAACGAGCCCAGGGTGGGATGCGCCACGACCCAC
>BQJX01000110.1 GCA_021604925.1 Gemmatimonadota bacterium | reverse complement strand
ATGTTGACGCGCACGGAGACCGCCATCGCGTCCCGCGTGGGCACCCTGCTCGGACGCGCCCGCAACGCCATCGACCGGGGTGTCCTGGACGCCGCCGCGGACGATCTGGCCGAGGCCCGGGGCCTGGATCCGGGCGCGGAGGGGCTGGCCCTGCTGGAGAACCGCCTCCAGGCCGCCGAGCGAGATCTCCAGCGCCGCCTCCGCGAGGAGAAGCTGGCCCGGTCGCGGCCCTCCAGCCCGCAGATCTCGGCCCCGGCGCCGGCCGCCGTGGTGAAGGCCCCGGTCTTGTCGCGAAAGAAGCAGAAGGAGATTGCCGATCTCTACCGCAGGGGAATGGAAGCCATGGGAGAGGAACGGCCGGACGATGCGCTCCGCTACTGGGAGCTGGTCTGGCTGGCGGATCCGGATTTCCAGAACGTGGCCGACTTCCTGAAGCGCGAATACCTCCTGCGCGGGCTCGAATCGTTCTCGCAGGGCGGCCTGGATGAAGCCATCCGGCTGTGGGAGAAGGCACGCGATGTGGATCCCAACGACGAGAAGACGCTGGGATACCTGTCGCGCGCCCGGGAGCAGCAGCAGCGATCTCAAGAGATTCTGGGTGAGTGATGTCTGAGCCGAAACCGGAACGCACGCTGAGCATCCGATGGATCGTGTCCGGCGCGGCCATCGCGCTCACGGCCATCACCGTGCTCGCCGTCAGCTTTGTCGGCGAGCGCAATGCGCGGAGCGCGCTCACCCGCGAACTCCAGACCCGGGTCCTGCTCGAGGCGCGCAACCTGGCCATGACCAGCTCACGCGCGCTGCTGAGCGAGTTCCCCGAGCTCACGCTGGGGCCGATCATCGCGGAGATGAGCGAGGATCGCGTGCACCTCGAACAGACGGCCGTGGTGGACCTGGAGCGCTTGATCCGCGGTCACGCGAACGCGCGCCGCATCGGCGATCCGTACTCGCTTCCGGATCGGGCGCTCCCCGTGGAGACCACGGTGGGGCTGATGCCCGGCGAACAGATGCTGGCCGACGACGAGATCCTGATCGCTGCCGCCCCGGTTCGCCATCCGCAGGGCCATCACATCGGGACGGCGTACGTCTCGTTCCCGCGCGACTACGTGTCGTCCGTGCTGGCGGAGGCGCGCCGGGCCCAGCTGCTCCTGGTCGCGCTGATGCTGGCCATCGGGATCGTGGTGGCGCCGTTGTACATGGCGCACCTGTTGCGACCCATCGGCGCGCTGCGCGAGGGACTCGAACGCATCGGTCGCGGGGATTTCGACTCGCCGGTGCGCCTCCAGGACCGCACCGAATTCGGACTGCTGGCCCGCACCATGAACCGAATGGCGAGCGGACTGCGCGACGCCCAGGAGCAGAAGGTGGAGCGCGAACGGCTCTCCCACGAGGTGGAACTGGCGCGCGAGATCCAGTCCTCGCTGCTTCCGGACGCGGACGTGGCCGCCGACGGCTTCACGATCGACGGTTCGCACCACGCCGCCGCCGAGGTGGGCGGCGACATCTGGGACGTCTTTCCGCTGGAAGGCGGACGGACGGGAATCGCCATCGCCGACGTGTCCGGCAAGGGGCTGGCCGGTTGTCTGGTCACGTCCATGCTGTCCGCGCTGCTGCGAGCGTTCCGGAACGAGGAGTCCTCGCCGTCGGCGCTGTTGGCGCGCCTCGAACGACATCTGCCGCTGCGCTCCGGCACGTTCATCACCATGTTCTACGGGATCCTGGATCCGGCGGAGGGCTCGCTGGTGTTCGCTTCGGCTGCCCACAACCCGCTGCTCGTGCGACGCGCGGACACCGGCAAGAACGAGTGGTACCGCACGCAGGGGATTCCGATCGGCGCCGTGAAGGGAGGCGCGCTGGCGCGTACCCTGCGGGACGAACGCATCTCCCTGCGCCCCGGCGACGTGCTCGTGCAGTACACGGATGGAATCAACGAGGCGTTCGAGCTGAGCGGCGAACTGCAGTTCGGCCTGGAACGTCTCCAGGAGGCCACGGCCGCCGGGGCCGACGGCGGACCCCGTCGGGTGATCCACAACATCCGCCGCTCCCTCGAGGAGTGGACCGGCGACCAGCCCCCTCTCGATGACGAGACCCTGCTCGTGGTGCGCTACGACGGCGTGGTGGCGGCGACCCCCGGCACGGGCGAGGCCGCCCCCGCCAACGCGCCCGCCGAACTCCCCATCGACTCCATGGATCCGCTTCAGGTGCTGGAGAAGAGTCGCGCGGCCAATCACCACTGCACGCTGCCCGCAGACCTCGATCAGCTCCACGAGCTGCGCGGATGGATCGAAAGCTGTCCGGGCTTCTCGGCGCTGAAGGAGTGCGAGCTGGCCATCGCCGAGACCGCCGTCTACGAGGTCTGCGCCAATATCACCGAACACGGATACGGTTCGCGGTCCGATGCCCGCATGGACGTCTGGTGGCTGCCGCAGTCGCCGAACGCAGACGACCCTCCCGCGGGTCCGGGGCTCCGTGGTCACTTCGTCATTCTCGACGCCGGAAAGCCGTTCCTGCCCCAGGACGATCCCGTCGACCTGCACGATCCCGGAGTTCGCCGACGCGGGCGCGGCCTGGGACTCGAGATCGTCCGCGAAGTGATGCGCCGCGTTTCGTACAACCCGGGTACCCCCGCCGGGAATATCACGCTGCTTGCATTCGATTCCTCAAAGCCTCGAGCGAAGGAAACATCCCATGGCTGATGACATCCAGATCACCGAAATCGAATCGGGTGCGCATGCGCGCGTTCTCCGGATCAGCGGACGCCTCGACGCGAAGAACGCGCAGGCTCTCGTGGGGCGCTGTCACGAGCTGCGCGATCGCGGCACGACCAACGTGATCGTGAACCTGAAAGAGATCTCGTTCGTCGCGTCCAGCGGCATCGGGTCGCTGCTTGCGTTGACGGAGACGTTCAAGGACGCAAACGGCGCCCTTCGGCTGGTGGAGCTCTCCAGCGCGGTGAGTTCGGTGGTGGAGATCCTGAATCTGGGGCAGTTCCTGGAGATCGCGGCCACCGAGGACGAAGCCCTGGCGGCGATCGGAGTCTGATCGTGTTCTGGAAGACCCGTTCCAAGGAAGATCCCGCGGTCCCGGAGGTCGGCGACGCCGCTCTCCCGGACACCCTGGCACTGCCGGAAGCGGCGGCGTCGGACCATGCGGAGGAACGGGCCGGGGCCGGCCCCACGTCGGCGCGGCCGGGCGTGGAGACCGCCGCCGAGCGCGAGGTCACGCTGCGCTCCCTGATGGAGCTGAGCAATGATCTGAACGCGCGCATGGACCTGTACGAGATCGCGGACGTGGCGCTCTTCAACGTGATGGGGCACTTCGGTTGCTCGCGGGCCGCCATCTGGTACCTGGCCGCCGACGGCTACGCCGACGCGGTGCTCCTGCGCGGCCACGGACTTCCGGACCGCGCGGCGCGCGCCGTGGGGAGCCTCTGGAGTCGCTGGTTCGGGACGAGTGGAATCCTGGAGCCGATCCTGATCGAGGATCTCAAGGAGGTCGGTTCCGTGCCGGGACTGGACCTCGCGGAAGAGGCGGGGATCGCGCTCTTCGCCCCGCTGACGGCGCGTCGGAAACTGCTGGGCCTGGTCGCACTGGGAAACCGCGTGTCCGGCCGGCGCTTCTCGCATCGGGATCTGCAGGCGCTTTCCGCGTCGCTGAACTTTGCCGGAGCGGCGCTGGAGAACGCGGCGTTCACCAACCGCATGGTGGAGAGCAACCGCCAGCTGCGGCTTGCGAACGAGCAGCTCCGCGACCTCGATCATCTCAAGTCGTCGTTCCTGCGCAACCTGAACCACGAACTCCGCACGCCGCTGACGGTCATGTCCGCCTACGTGGACAGCCTCCTCATGGTGGAGAACGCGGACTCCGCGCAGCGCGAGCATCTCGGCGCGGTGCGCAGCGAGGTCTCCAAGCTCGAAGCGATGCTCATGCGCCTGCTGGACTTCGGCCAACTCATGAGCAACGACCTCGAGGTGGAGCTGGATCGCGGCGACGTGGTGAACCTGCTTCGGACGTACTGCGAGGAGCGGCGCCCCGGGCTTGCCGCCGGTCTTCGCGAGCTGAGTTTCTCGTTCGAGAGCGGCGTGCCGCCGGCCATGTTCGAGCGCGCCCGCGTGATCCAGATCGTGAACTGCCTCGTCGACAACGCGTTCAAGTTCTGTCCCCCGGGATCGCGAATCCAGATCCGGGTGGAACGGGACAAGGACACCGTGCGCGTGGACGTGCGCGACAACGGCCCGGGCATCTCTCCGGAGCGACTGCCTCACATCTGGGAGTCGTTCCGCCAGGGAGATGGCTCGGAGACGCGCGAGCACGGGGGCATGGGCATCGGGCTGTCGCTGGCGCGCGAGCTGGCCACGCGGATGAAGGGTCGCCTGGAAGTGGAGACCACCGTGGGCGAAGGCACGCTGTTCTCGCTGCACCTTCCCACCGGGTAGGGTATCGTTTGCCCGGCGACGCACGTCGCGGGGATGACCCTTCCACTACGGGCAGAGCGTGAACCGAGGCAGCCTCCTACTCGTGGCAGCAGTGGCCGTGGCCGCGTTCTTCCCCGCGGTCGGCAACGACTACGCCATGGACGACATCCGACAGGTCGCCCGTCTGGCGCCGCCCGCCTCGCTCGCCGACTGGATCGCACTCCCGGCCCAGCCCTGGTGGCCGGTCGACCACGAGAACTTCGTGTGGCGTCCGCTGGCCCGCGTGACCATCGCCGCGCAGCGCGCGTGGTCGGGCGAAGCGTCCGCTCCGTTCTACGTGTTCAATCTCGCCGTGTACGCGATCGTGGCCGGACTCCTCACGATCCTGGCCCGGCAACTGGGCCGCAGCCCGTTGGCCGCCGCGGCGACGGGCCTGATCTTCGCGGCACATCCCCTGCACGCGGAGGCGGTGCACCAGATCGTGGGGCGCACGGAGTTGCTGGCCGCCGCGTTCCTGTTGGGCGGGCTGATCCTGTGGATCCGCGGCGAGTCCGGGGGCGGCGGACGCGGCCCGCGGGCGCGCGGCGCGAACTGGTGGCCGCAGGCGCTCTGCTTCGCGGCCGCCCTGGCCTCCAAGGAGCACGCCGTGCTGTACCCGGCGTTCCTGGCGCTGTTGATGCTGGACGCGCCGTCGCTCCGCGCGCGACCGGTCGCCGAGCGATGGCGGCGCCTCCCCGCCCTCGGCGGGCGAACCCTGGGAATTCTGGCGGTGCTCCTTCTCCTGTTTCTGGGCGCCAAGGGCGCCGTGACCGGGGGCCTGCTCGAGTCGGGTCGCGCGGTTCCCTTTGCCGAGAACCCGCTCGCCACGCGCTCCTTCCTGGAGCGACTGCCGGCGGTGCTGGGACTCTTCGGCTACGCGGCCGGTCACTTCGTGTGGCCGCTGGGACTGAGCCCGGACTACTCCGCGAACTCGCTCCCCATCGACCGGGGTGTTTCCTGGGTCTGGACGTGGATCGGGTTCTCGGGGCTGGTCGGGCTGCTCGTCGCCGGGATCCGGAGTGCGCGCGCGGGCGGGCGCGGCTGGGCGTTGATCGCCGCGGGCCTGGGCGCGTTTGCGCTCACGTCCAACGGTCCGTTCCCCATCGGCGTGTTGGCCGCCGAGCGGCTCTGGTTCTGGCCTTCGGCCGCCGCGTGTCTCGGCGTGGGCTGGCTGATGGATCGCGGTCTGGGCCCCGCTCCCTCGGCGATGCGGTCGCGGGTTTCCGGCGCGATCCTGGCCGCGGCGGTGCTGGGGTTGCTGGCCGGGTCCTGGCACTACGCGCCCGCGTGGCGATCCCCGTACGACCTGGCCCACTGGACGTTGAATCGCTTTCCCGACAACTGGCGAAGCCACGTGAACCTGGCCCGCCACTACAGCGATGCCCGGCAGTACGAATCCGGCCGGCGCCACGGACGCGCGGCCGTTCGGATCGACCCCCGTCACCACCTGAGCTGGCAGGCGGTCGGGCTGAACGCGATGTTCCTGGGTGATGGCAGTCGGGAAGCGGAGGACGCGTTTCGACGTGCGCTGTCGCTCGATCCGCGACAGATGGAAGTGCACCGCTACCTGGCGAACGTGCTCGAGATGCGGGGCGATGGCGCGTCCGCGGCGGGCGAACTGGAGTTGTATCTCGCGTGGCCAGGCGCGCGGGATCGAGCGGTGCTGGAGGCACGCCGGCAGCGGTTGCGGGCCGCCCATCCGGGGCCGGGCGGCGAACCCAGGTAAGCCCAGGTAGATGGCGTCAGGCCGCGCCCGTGGACGACGGGCCGGAACGCCGGGCAATGCACTCCGCCAGCGACGCCACGGTGCAGGGCGTCTCCGCGTCGGCAACGCGGATCGCCACCAGCGCCCGCTTCACGCGCCCCAGCGCATCCTCCGTTCGCCACGCTTCCGGGCATCCGTCAAAGAGCCGCGCAGCCGCGCCTTCCCAGGTGATCCGACCGTCGTCCAGCAGCACGACTCGCTCGCAGTCCTCCAGCACCAGGGTGAGATCGTGGGTGACCAGCACCGCGGCGATGCCGTCGTCCG
Source organism: Gemmatimonadota bacterium (assembly GCA_021604925.1). Taxonomy (GTDB): domain Bacteria; phylum ARS69; class ARS69; order ARS69; family ARS69; genus BQJX01. Next base: position 1,374 of record BQJX01000110.1, on the reverse strand, counting down.
CGAGCGAGTGGAAGATCTCGCGGAACCGGCGCACGCCGTCCGCGTCGAGCCCCACGGTCGGCTCGTCGAAGATCACGAGCTGGGGCCCGAACGCAAGCACTCCCGCCAGCGCGGCGCGGCGCGCTTCTCCCCCGGACAGCGTCTCCGGCGCCCGCGCGCCGAACACGTCCGGGTCCAGCCCCACGCGCCGCAACGCGTCGGCGGCCCGATCGCGCGCCTCGCGTTCGGTGTCCCCGCGATTGCGCGGACCAAAGGCGACGTCCGCCAGCACCGTTTCCTCGAAGAAGCCACGCTCCGGTTCCTGGAACGCGAGGCCCACGGCGCCCACCGGCGCGTCCACGCTTCCCGATGCCGGTTCGCGCAACCCGGCCATGATGGCGGCCAGCGTGGTCTTGCCCGCGCCCGAGCGACCGATCAGGCCGACCCGCTCTCCGGGACGGATGGTGAGGTCCACGCCGCATAGGATGTCCCGCGGCGATTCGCCCGGCACGTCCGCTCGCCAGCGGATGTTCGCAAGTCGAAGAAGGTCCGTCACGACGCGTGCTCCTCGATTCCCAGCCCGGCCAGCAGTTCTCCCGGATCGTTCCAACCCTCCCCCGTGGACGGGGCCACGCGAACTCCGGCCGCCGCGAGTTGCTGCCGCAGCCGATGCAGATCGGACCAGCGAATGCCCGCGCGCGGATCCCACTCCGGCGCCAGCAGCTCTGGCGGCGCGCCGTCAAACACGACGCGGCCGGACTCCAGCGCGATCGCCCGATCCGCCGGCAGCACTTCTTCGGAACGATGGGTCACCAGCACCACGGTCGTGCCGCGCTCCTCGCGGACGCGGCGCACCTCGCGCAGGAACAGCCGCCGCCCCTCCGGATCCAGCCGGCTCGTCGGCTCGTCCAGCAGCAGCACTCCGGGGTTCATCACGAGCGCGGCGCCCAGGGCGAGTCGCTGCTTCTCCCCTTCGCTCAGCAGATGGGGCGGGGAACGACGGCGATCGCGGAGTTCCAGCCGCTCCAGCATGTCGTCCACGCGCGCGTGCATCTCGTCCGTCGGCAGCCCGAGATTCTCCAGCCCGAACGCCAGATCGCGCTCCACGGTGCTGCCCACGATCTGGTCGTCGGGCGTCTGGAACACGATGCCCACCCGGAGCTCCGGCGATTGCCGCTCGACCTGACCGGAGGACGGACTCCGCAGCCCCGCGATCAACTGGAGGAGCAGGGACTTGCCGGCGCCGTTCGGCCCGACCACCACGCAGTGCTCGCCGGCCGACCAAGCGAGGTCGATGTCCGCGAGCAAGGGAGGCCGCGGGGACGGCCCGGCGGTGGGAACCGGCGACTGGAGATGAACGTTCCTCATCCGGATCATCGCCGCGGGGCCAGCAAC
>BQJX01000109.1 GCA_021604925.1 Gemmatimonadota bacterium | reverse complement strand
CGCTATGCCTTCCTTCATCGGGTGGCCGCCGCGGAAGACGCCTCCGGGGATGGCCGCGTCCGAATCGCCGTGGGACACCATGCGACCGACCGCCTGGAGACGTTCCTGGCCCAGCTCATCCGGGGAGCCGGCCCGCGCGGGCTGTCGCTGCCCCGGGCGGCCCGGGAGGACGGCGTGATCCGGCCGCTGTTCGACCGCACGGCGGAAGAGATCCGGGAGTTCCTGCGGCTCCGGGAGATCGACTGGCGGGAGGATCCGACCAACGCCGACGGATCGAATCTGCGCGCCCGCCTTCGCCGGGACGTGATCCCGCTGCTGCGTCGAGAGAATCCGGAGATCGAACGGGTCGTCGGCCGATCCGGAGACCTCCTGGCCGGGCTGAGCGACCATCTGGAGCGGGCCGGCGCCGACGCCCTGCAGGAGTTGGTGGTCCACGAAGGCGCGCGGGAATTGACTCTTGCTGGGCCCCAGAGCCGGGCCTATGATGCCATCATTCTGTCGACGGCCCTGCGTCTGGCGATCCGTCGCCTCGGAGGGAATCCCTCGGATTTCGGCTTCGGAGTCATGGATCGGTGCGCCCGCGACTGGCGCGAGGGTGCCGTATTCGCCCTGGAACCCGGAGCGGGATTCCGGATTTCCGGCGATGGCCGGGGTCTGCACGTGACCGCCGCCACACCCGACGTTCCGGCGCCGGGTTTGGCGGAACGGACCCTGCCGGTTCCCGGTCGATTGAGTTTGGGCCCGTCCGGCGGACAGCTCACGGCGGATCGCCTGGACGGGGCCGCCGGACCGGCGTGGCTGCGGGCCGCGCGCTCGGAAGGACCCCGGGTGGCCTGGTTGGACGCGGCCAGCGTTCGCGGCGGACTGCAGGTGCGCGGGCGACGCCCCGGGGATCGCTATCGGCCACTTGGCCTGGATGGATCCATCAAGGTCCAGGACCTGATGGTGAACAAAAAGGTGCCACGGCGCCTGCGGGAGTCGGTGCCCATCGTGGCCGACGACACTGGAATTGTCTGGATTCCGGGTTTCCGGGTGGACACCCGGACCCGAATCACCGAAGAAACGGACAGGGCTCTGCGCCTGGAGCTGACCGGGCCGGCGCCCTGGTGCGAGGAGATCAGACCCACGTGAATTCCGACACGGTCACCCCCATCGGCAACGTCCTGATCTCGCGCGAGAAGCTCGCGGCCCGGGTCCAGGAACTCGGTCGCGAGCTGTCCGAGGTCTATCGCGACAAGTGCCCCATCTGCGTCAATATCCTGAAGGGCGGCTTCATCTTCCTGGCCGACCTCGTGCGCGCCATGGACGTCGACTGCGAGATGGACTTCATGGTCGTGTCCAGCTACGAGGACAAGACGGCCTCGTCCGGCGTGGTCCGCATCCTTTCCGACCTGGGATTGAACATCGAGGGGCGCCACGTGTTGATCGTGGAGGACATCGTGGATACCGGGCTGACCCTGGAGTACCTGCGCGAGCTGCTCCTGGCGCGGAACCCGGCCTCCCTGAAAGTCGTGTCCCTGCTGAACAAGGCGGAGCGACGACGAGTGGATGCACCCGTCGACTGGGTCGGCTTCCAGATTCCCGACGAGTTCGTGGTCGGCTACGGATTGGACTTTGCACAGCGCTTTCGCAATCTCCCGTACATTACCGTGCTGGACATCAACGACCTCCCGAATGTGGAGATCGATGGCTCCGGCGCCAGTGAGGACAAGCAGCGATGAATGATCGCCGAGACCCGGACGACCAGCGCCCGGAAGACCCTCGGGATCCGGGGAGAAAGAAGGACGCTCCGCGGTACGGCCGGGCAACCAAGACCATGGCCTTCTGGGCCGTCCTGATCCTGCTGTTCCTGGTGGTCTTCCAGACCGTCTACAACGACCAGGCGCGCGAGGTTCAGATCGTCTACACGGAGTTCCTGGAGCAGGTGGACGCGGGCAACATCCGCGACGTGCGGATCGTGGAGCAGGAACTCCACGGAGAGCTGGCGGCGCCCGCCATGACCGAATACCAGGGCGTGAACCAGGCGTACACGCGCTTCAGTGTGATCATCCCGCCGAACGAAGAGGGTCTCACCCAGCGCATCCTGGACAAGAACGGTGCGGCCCGCATCAGCGCTGACATTCCGGGCACGCGCTGGACGCAGATCCTCCTCGCGTGGCTCCCCATACTCCTCATTCTCGGCATCTGGATCTTCATCATGCGCCAGATGCAGTCGGGCGGAAACCGGGCGTTCACGTTCGGCAAGAGCAAGGCGCGACTGATGACCGGCGGGGACCGACCCAAGATCACGTTCGAGGATGTGGCCGGCGCCACCGAGGCCAAGCAGGAGCTGGAGGAGATCATCGAGTTCCTGCGCGATCCCGCCAAGTTCCAGAAGCTGGGCGGCAAGATCCCGAAGGGCGCGTTGCTGCTCGGCGCGCCGGGAACCGGCAAGACGCTGCTGGCCAAGGCCGTCGCGGGCGAAGCCGCGGTGCCGTTCTTCTCGATGTCGGGATCCGACTTCGTGGAGATGTTCGTGGGCGTGGGCGCCTCGCGCGTGCGGGACCTGTTCGAGCAGGGCCGCAAGAACGCGCCGTGCATCATCTTCATCGATGAGATCGACGCGGTCGGTCGTCATCGCGGCGCCGGTCTCGGCGGCGGCCACGACGAGCGCGAGCAGACGCTGAACCAGCTGCTCGTGGAAATGGACGGCTTCGACTCTTCCGAAGGCGTGATCCTGGTGGCGGCCACCAACCGCCCCGATGTGCTGGATCCCGCTCTTCTGCGCCCCGGTCGCTTCGACCGTCAGATCGTGGTGGACCTGCCGGACGTCCGCGGACGCCTGGGCATCCTCAAGGTGCACTCCAAGCCGATCCCGCTGAACGACGACGTGAACCTCGAGAAGATCGCGCGGGGCACGCCGGGTTTCTCGGGCGCGGATCTGGCCAACGTGATGAACGAAGCCGCGCTGCTGGCCGCCCGCCGCAACCGGGATTCCGTGACCATGATTGACCTCTTCGATGCCAAGGACAAAGTCGCCATGGGCCCCGAACGCAAGAGCCTTATCCTCTCGGAGCAGGAGAAGGAAGTCATCGCCTACCACGAGGCGGGCCACGCACTGGTGGCGCTGCACGTTCCCGGGGCCAACCCGGTGGAAAAGGTGACGATCGTGCCGCGCGGACAGTCGCTGGGCACCACCTGGTTCCTGCCCGCGGAACGTCGCAATCCGACCAAGAGCGCGTACGAAGCCGACATCGCGGTGTCCATGGGCGGCCGGGCCGCCGAGGAGATCGTGCTCGGGGAGATCACCAGCGGCGCCAAGGCCGACATCGATGGCGCCACCAACATCGCGCGGCGCATGGTCTGCGAGTGGGGAATGAGCGAGCGGCTCGGTCCCATCGCCCTGGGACAGGGAGACGAACAGGTCTTCCTGGGGCGCGAGATCATGGACCGCCGCCACGTGAGCGACGAGACGTCGGAGGTCATCGACGAGGAGATCCGGCGGCTGGTCGAGGCCGGACGTGCCACGGCCCAGCAGGTGCTGACCGAGCATCGCGACGTGCTGGATTCGCTGGCCATGGCATTGCTGGAGCGGGAGACGCTGGACGCGGAAGACGTGCAGCTGCTCGTGCAGGGTTCGCCGCTGCCGGACGTGAAGGATGTCAGCCCGGCCGTCGAACCGTCCGATGACAGTGGAAAGAACACGGCGGCCAGCGGGGAGTCGTCCTCGTCGCTGGGAGACACCCCCGCCCCGTGACCCGCAAGGAGTGATGGACGTGGATGATCTGGATCGGCTGATTCCACGCCGCGACCCGAATCGCCGGACCCGGATCCTGGGAATCCTGAACGTCACCCCGGACTCGTTCCACGACGGCGGCGCGGACGCCTCACCCGAAGCCGCCGCGGCGCGCGCCCGGCGCATGATGGAAGAGGGCGCGGACGCACTGGACCTGGGCGCCGAGTCCACGCGCCCGAACGCCGACCCCGTCTCCGAGACCGAGGAACTGCGGCGCCTCCTCCCGGTGCTGGAACTGCTGCAAGACGCGCCCGTGCCGCTGTCCGTGGACACCGTGAAGGCCCGAGTCGCGGAGCGATGCCTGGAAGCGGGCGCTTCCCTGGTGAACGACGTGTCGGGGCTGCAGCACGACCCGGAGATCGCGTCGGTGTGTGCCGAGCGCGGCGCCGGTCTCGTTCTCATGCACATGCGCGGGGACCCGCGCACGATGAGCACGCTCACCTCCTACCGCGATGTCGTGGAGGAGAGCCTCCGTTTCCTGGAGGGCGCCATCGATCGCGCGGTGGGATTGGGCGTGCCGGAGAGCGACATCCTGGTAGATCCCGGACTGGGCTTTGCCAAGGCGCCGGAGCACAACCTCCAGATCCTGAATCGACTGCGCGAATACCTCTCGCTGGGCCGGCCGGTCCTGGTGGGCGCCTCGCGCAAGTCGTTCCTGGCCGCGTTCGACGGCCCCACGTCCGCCGACCGACTGGAAGCCACGCTGGCGACCGGCGCGCTGGCCGTGCTGGGCGGCGCCTCGGTGCTCCGCGTGCACGACGTCCGCGCCCACCATCGAGCGGTGCTCGCGACCGAAGCCGTTGTGAACGCGCAGCCGGTCCCCGCGGAGAACGCCCTCCCATGCTGAACTTCCTGGGAAACCACTGGGTGCTCGACGTCCTCGACATCGGGATCGTGACGGTCCTGTTCTACAAGCTGTACATCTTCATCCGCTCCACGCGCGCGATCACCATGTTCCTGGGCCTGCTCATCATCATTGGCGGTGGTTTCCTGGCCGAGTTCCTGGGACTCCACGGACTCAACTGGATGATCGGCAGCCTCAAGACGATCTGGCTCATCGGTTTCCTGATCGTGTTCCAACCCGAGCTTCGTCGCGGGCTGTCCACGCTGGGACAGAACCCGCTGGTGAGCCCCTTTGTCTCGCGGGTCAGCGAGACCGAGTCCGTGGATGCCATCGTGAGCGCGGTGTTCCAGATGGCCGAGACCCGCACGGGTGCCCTGATCCTGATCCTGGGCCACGCCGGCCTCAAGGGCGTGACCGAGACCGGAACCCCGCTGATGGCGCAGCTGAGCGAAGAACTCCTCGTCTCCATTTTCCAGACGAAGAGCCCGCTGCACGATGGCGCCGTGGTGATCTCGCAGGACCAGATCGTGGCCGCCGGCTGCATCCTTCCGCTGACCCAGGATTCGCGACTGGCGCGGACGCTGGGCACGCGCCACCGGGCCGGCATTGGCATCACCGAGGAGTCCGACTGCGAGGTCATCATCGTGTCCGAGGAGACCGGCACCGTGTCCATGGCCCGCGGCGGCCAGCTTCGGCGCGGTCTCTCCCGCGATTCCCTGCGGTCCGCGCTCATGGACTCCCTGACCGCCCGCAGCACCAAGGCCGCCTGACCCCGAAGTCCCGGCCCCGCACGCCGCGCTCCAACAAATTGCGCCGGAAGCGCTCCGGCCCACCGCACGCATCTCCCCGGCTACGTGAAGCGGACTGAGGACGTTCCTCTCGGAACGCTTCCGGCAAAGAACTCGGAAGAAAAGGCCTGGCCAGCGCCCTCCCTTCCCGCTTGTCAGCGGCTGACGCCACTTCCCATTGCAAAGCACGGGCCGAAACGAGAGTGAGGGGCCGCGCGCTGCGCGGTTCGCCGGAGAGCCGCGGAGAGGGCGTGCCGCGGTCCTGCGGGGTGGCGCCTCTTCCGGGCAGACGCGTTGTCAGCGGCGCTGGCGGACCTCTGCTTGTCTACCCGCGGACACACGCCACTCACCGCCTGGCCGAAAACCCGCGCCCACACTGGTTTTCGCGAGTGCCACCTGCGGGCGACAACATCGTCAACCCCGGAAGCTACATCCCGCGCGGCGCGGCGCCCGGGTCCGCGTTCTCCTTCGTCAGGAGACCGTAGTGTTCCGGCCTTCGATCGGCCAGTCGGTCGTTGCGCGGCGAGATCCTCTTCTTCCGCGCGTCCTCCACGTCGATCGTCGTCACTCGAACGCACTCTCCGGTCGCCGGAGCGCTCTCCAGAATCGCGCCCCCGGGTCCGGTGATCTGGCTCGCACCGGTGAACGTGGCCGCCACGTCGCCGCGGTCGTCACTCCCCACGCGATTGGCGGTGACCGCAAAGACGCCGTTCTCCAGGCACCGGGTGACCATCGCCCGCTGGCAATGGCTCATGACCAGGTTGGACGGATGCAGCAGGACGTCCGCGCCCGCCAGCGCGAGACAGCGCGCCGACTCGGGAAAGAACCAGTCGAAGCAGATGAGCATCCCCACGCGAACCCGAACCTCCCGGATGGCCAGTTCGTGGCATTGGAACGGGCCATCGCCGGGGTCAAAGACCTCCGTCTCGCGGTCGAACCGGTGGATCTTGCGGTAGATGTGAACCTGTCCCTCCGGTCCCACGAGCGCCGCGGAGTTGAACACGCGGGCGCCGTCGCGCTCGGCGAATCCACCCGCCAACCAGGCGGAGCGCTCGCGGGCGTTCTCGCGCAGGAACTGCAGCGTGGGCCCGGTCGCGTCCTCCGCCAGGCTCTGCAACTCGGCGCGGTCGCGGAACACATAGCCCGTGGCGAAGAGCTCCGGCAGGACCAGGACATCGAACGCCGGGGCGCTGTCCAGGAGCGCCCGGCCGCGCTCCAGGTTGCCCGGAACGTCGCCGAACTCCGGGCAGGTCTGGGCAAACCCGACCCGGAGTTCATTTTGTTTGGCGGGAACGTCGCTGCCGACCATGGCTACCTCCTTGCGTCCTTGTAGCACGGATGTTGCGGTCCCTGGCAAGAAACCGGGCGTTTTGAACTCCCGTTGCCGTTCCGTGCACGAAGCGGGCAACGGACGTTTCGCAGAACGCAACGCGATCGACCGCGATGCGCGCGCGCGCAGCGGACCCATCCGGGGATCGCGGTGTTTCTTTGGTAGAATGGACCTTGAGTGATCATCCGCGACGCGTCCGCTCTGGCACCTGGCTTGCTACACCATGAGTGGAACGATGGACGAACGGAGGTGATTCCGTGGACCACTCCTTCTACTACGAGCTCGGCTCGGGCGACGACGCCCGTCTGCCCACCGCGCACTTCGTCCTGAATTCGCTGCTGCGCTCCCGGGTGGAATGCGGCTTCGAATCCGACGAAGAAGAGCAGGGCGAGGCCGTGAACGTCTACCTGGTCCATCTCCTGTCCAAGCTCGTGTCGGCGCCCAGTCTTGGACCCGTTGCGGCAGAGCGCGACCTGGACGTGTTCGAGCAGGTGCGTGAGTCCAACGATCCGCGCTTCAAGAGCATGGTTTACCGCGTGAACGCGGACCACCTCCTGCTGACCACCAGTCTCTTCTGCGATACGCCGTTCCAGGCCCAGAACGGCGAGCGGCACTACGTGCGCTCGGCGCGCCAGCGAATCGGGCGCGGCAAGGCCTACTACCACTACGCCTCCCTGTTCCACGAGAGACTCCCGGTTTCTCCCGTGGTTTCCCGCGTACTTCAGCTGCTCTCGGAGGATTTCGAGCGCTACGTGGACGTGCTGTTCCACATGCGGTCGGAGTACTTCCACCTCTTCGAGCGGTTGAAGGAGGATGACATCATGTCGCTGCAGGAAGAGCTGTTCTCCACGCCCGATGGGAGCATCGTGGGTCTCGGCAGTTTGCGCGACGACTTCCTCGACGCCTACTGGACCTGGCGCCACCAACCCGACGCGACCTCGCAGGCCGCGCTCGAGGCGGCGGCGGCCCGGCTCAAGGCCGTGGACCCGAAGTTCGGGTTCGAGCTGCCGCAGTAGTCGTCGCCACGAAGTCGCTCAACCACGGAAACACACACCGGCGACGATCGGGCGCCAGCGAGAGCACGTGTCCCTGGCCGTCGAGCAGCTCCAGTCGCTTGTCGACGGAGCCGGAGCGACGAAGCAGC
>BQJX01000108.1 GCA_021604925.1 Gemmatimonadota bacterium | reverse complement strand
CCGCGCCGCGCTCCGTTCGGCCCGCCGGAATCTGGACCTGGCCAACCAGCAACTCGAGTACGCGGACCTGAAGGCGCCGGTTTCCGGCGCCATCTCGAGCGTCGCGGTGGAAGTGAACGAGAACGTGAGCGCGGGTCAGGTCATCGCGGTGCTGAGTTCCGGGGATCGAACGGAGGTCGCCTTCGCCGTTCCCGAGATGCTGATCAGCAACGTCCGGGAGGGCGACACTGCCCAGGCCACGTTTGATGCGCTGCCGGGGAGGACCTACCCGGTGCGGGTGACGGAGGTAGGCGTGACCGCCACCGGGGCCGGGGCCGCCTTTCCGATCATTGCGAGGCTGGAAGCGGCCACGCCCGAGATCCGGCCGGGAATGGCGGCCCAGGTGTCGTTCCGCTTCGGGGGGTCGGACAACCGGGAGCGGATTCGGGTTCCGGCCACCGCGGTACTGGAGGATCGCGAAGGTCGCTTTGCATTCGTGGTGGAGGCAGCGGCCGAGCCCGGGCTGGGCGTCGTGCGGCGACGGGCGGTGGAACTCGGTGAGCTGGCCGAGGACGGCATCGAGATCCTGAGCGGGCTCGCGGACGGAGACCGCGTCGTGACGGCCGGCGTCACGAAGATCCAGGACGGACTCACCGTCCGCGTCCCGGAGCTGTCGGAGTGAACCTGACGGCGGTTGCGATCCAGAAGAACCGCGTCACGATCGTGGCGCTGCTCGCCATCGTGGCCGTGGGCCTGGGCTCCTACCGCACCATGCCCCGCTCCGAGGATCCCGGCTTCATCATCCGCACCGCCACGGTGGTCACGCAGTTCCCGGGTGCCTCCCCGGAGCGCGTGGAGTTGCTCGTCACGGACAAGCTGGAGAAGACCATCCAGGAGATCCCGCAGATCGACTTCGTGAGCAGCCGATCCAAGACCGGCCTCTCCGTGATCTACGTGAACATCAAGGAAGAGTACCGGGAAATGCGGCCGCTCTGGGACGACCTCCGCCGCAAGGTGGAACGAGCCCGCGGTGAGCTCCCGCCGGGCGTGATCGGCCCCATCGTGAACGACGAGTTCGGCGACGTCTTCGGTACCGTGATCACCCTGACCGGCGAGGGCTACACCTACGCCGAGCTGAAGGACATCGCGGACGACGTGCGCGACGAACTGCTGCGCATTCCGGACGTCGCCAAGGTGGATATCCACGGCGCCCAGGAAGAGCGCGTGTTCGTGGAGTACAACAACGCGCGGCTGGCCGAGCTGAACCTCTCCGCCGTGCAGCTGCAGCAGATCCTGGAGAGCCGGAACATCATCATCCCGGGCGGCGCCATCGACGTGGGTCCGGAGCGGCTCTCGTTGGAGCCCTCCGGCAACTTCGAGTCGGTGGAGGATCTGCGCCGCGCCGTCATTCAGCTGCCGGGCACCTCCCAGGTGCTCTACCTGGAGGACCTGGTGCAGGTGAACCGCGGCTACGTGGACCCGCCGCGTTCCCGGGTCCGGTCCACGGGTCAGGCCGGGTTGGCTTTGTCCATCTCCAAGAAGGAGACGGGCGACATCATCCGGCTCGGGACGGACGTGCAGACGCTCCTCCGACGCCTGAACGAGGTCTACCCCTACGGAGTCGAGTTCGAGGTCGTGTCCAACCAGGCCGCCGTGGTGGAACGGAAGGTCAACGACTTCGTCGGCAATCTGTTGCAGGCCGTAGGCATCGTGCTGCTCGTGATGCTGATCTCGCTGGGGCTGCGCACGGGGCTCGTGGTGGCATCGCTCATTCCGATGTCGATCCTCTTCGCGTTCGCGATCATGGGGTTCCTGGGCATCGGACTGGATCAGATGTCGCTGGCCGCGCTGATCATTGCGCTGGGGCTGCTGGTGGACAACGCCATCGTGATGGCCGAGTCCATTCTGGTGGAGATGCAGGAGGGAAAGGCGGCGCTGCCGGCCGCGATCGACGCCGCGGCGGAACTCCGGATTCCGCTGCTCACGTCCAGCCTGACCACGGCCGCGGCGTTCCTCCCGATCTACCTGGCCGAGTCGTCCACCGGCGAGTACACGGCTCCCATCTTCGAGGTGGTCTCCATCACGTTGTTCTGCTCGTGGATCCTGGCGCTCACGTTGATCCCGATGCTTTGCGTTCGCTTCCTGCGACCCAAGCCGTCGTCCGCGGAGGACACGTTCGAGCGGCCGTTCTACCGGGGCTACCGCGGCGCCTTGATCACGGGTTTGAAGCATCCGTGGCTGTCGATGCTCGCGGTGGTGCTGGTGTTCTACGGAACGATGCAGCTCTTCCGCTTCGTGCCGAACATCTTCTTCCCGTCCGATGACACGCCCATCCTGTCGGCCGAGTTCGAACTGCCGGTGGGCAGCCGGATCCAGCGCACGGACGAGATCGTGGCCCGGTTCGAAGCGAAGCTGGCCGAGTACGTTCTCCCTCCGGCCGGTGCCAAGGAAGGCGGCGGGGCATCGCGGAAGGACACGGCGGAGGGAATCCTGAACTGGGCAACGTTCGTGGGCGAAGGGGCTCCGCGCTACATCCTCACCTACAGCCCGGAACCGGCGACCCCCGACTACGCCTACCTGATCATCAACGCCACCTCGCGCCGCTACATCGACTCGATCGTTCCCGAGCTGGAGGCGTTCTGCCTGGAGCAGTTCCCGGATCTGAAAGTCACCATCGCACCCAAGGCGCTGGGGCCGCCCATCACCGCCCCGGTGGAAGTGCGACTGTCCGGGGCGGACGGCGAGACGCTCTTCGGGATCGTGGACGAGGTCAAGGCGCAGCTGCGCGCGATCCCCGGAGCCCGGGACGTGCGCGACGACTGGGGACCGCGCGTGAAGAAGCTGGTGGTGGACGTGAACGAGGCACGGGCGCTGCGCGCCGGGTTGACGAACCAGGATGTGGCCGTGTCGTTGCAGACGCAGCTGTCCGGGTTCGAGTCCACGCAGTACCGCGAGGACGACAAGGTGATCCCGGTGGTGCTCCGTTCGGTCGCCGCCGAGCGACAGGACATCGGCAAGGTGGAGGGGATGAATCTCTACTCGCAGGCGACCGGCCGGAACGTGCCGCTGAGACAGATCGCGGACATCCGCCTGGAGTGGGAACCTTCCGTGATCCTCCGCCGCGACCGACTGAAAACGGTGACCATCTCGGCCGACGTGGAGCGCGGCGCCACCCCCGCCGAGATCACGAACGTGCTGGTCCCGTGGCTGACCGAGCAGAAGCAGCGCTGGAACGTGGGCTACACGTTCGGCATGGGAGGCGAGTTGGAGGGTTCGGCCAAGGCCGCGGCGTCCATCGGCGCCAAGCTCCCGATCGCCTTCATCCTGATCGTGCTGCTCCTGGTGGTGCAGTTCAACTCGATCCGGCGGCCGCTCATCATCCTGCTCACGATTCCGCTCGGGATCATCGGCGTCGTGCTGGGGCTGCTCATCGCGCGCAGCTACTTCGGGTTCATGACGCTGCTGGGGATCGTGTCGCTGTCCGGCATCGTGATCAACAACGCCATCGTCCTCATCGAGCGCTTCAAGATCGAGATCGAAGTCAACGGGCTGACCCCACCGCGCGCCATCGTGGAGGCGGCCCAGCGCCGCCTGCGGCCCATCGTCTTGACCACGCTGACCACCGTGGGCAGTCTGATCCCGCTGTGGCTGGTCGGCGGACCGATGTTCCAACCCATGGCGGTGGCCATTCTCTTCGGGCTGCTGTTTGCCACCGTTCTCACGCTGGGCGTGGTTCCCATCCTCTACTCGATCCTGTTCCGAGTGAAGTTCCGGGAGTTCGAGTACTGACAGGTCCAGGGCGGCTCCCGCGGGCGAGCCGCCGGCCCGCCCGGATCGCGTGACCGGACACCGCATTCGCCAATTCCGCGCCCGCGTGCCATCATCCGCGCGGAATGAACCCGGACGCCGGACCCACAGGGGACCCATGGCCTCACGACCAATCAGCGACCCCGCTGCCGACACCACGGTGCGGCTGGAAGGCGACGTGGGGAGCGTGCGCCTGGCGGCCCGCTGGACGGTGCATCAGCGGCTGGAACGGGCGGGCGAGCTCGAGCGGCGCATTCTCGCGGAGATCGCCGGCGGCGTTCCGATCGTCCTGGACGCCACGGACTTGGTGGCCGTGGACACCGCGGGCGCACTGGTGCTCTCGCAACTCGCAGACGGGCTCCGGCAGGGCGGCCGGGAAGTTCGCATCTCCGGCCTGACCGACGCCCAGCAGTCGCTGTTCGAGATGGTGGCGGCACACGAGCACGAGCCCCCGGCGCCCCCACGGGTTGCCCTGGCCCGGGAGCGTGCCGCCGCCAGCAGCCTCCGCGTGGCCGACGACGCCATCAGCTTCCTCTCGTTTCTCGGCCACGTCTTCGTGACGTCCGTGGGCGCGCTGATCCGGCCGCGGCAGATCCGGGGTCGACTGGTTCTTCGCAACCTGCAGACCGCCGGGGCGGACGCGCTGCCGATCATCGGACTCCTCTCGTTTCTCATCGGCATCGTGATCGCGTACCAGGGCGCGTTCCAGCTCCACCGCTTCGGGGCGGACGTGTTCATCGTGGACCTGGTGGGACTCTCGCTGCTGCGCGAGCTCGCCCCCCTGATGACGGCCATCATCGTGGCGGGGCGCACCGGCTCCGCGTACGCCGCCCAGATCGGCACCATGCGGGTCACGGAAGAAGTGGACGCGCTGCGCGTGATGGGACTCTCCCCCGTGGACGTCCTGGTCCGCCCCAAGGTGTTCGCGCTCCTGATCGCGTTGCCGCTGCTGACGGTGTTCGCGGATATCGTGGGGGTCCTGGGCGGCCTCCTCATGACGTCCGTCAGCACGGACATCGGTCCCACGTTCTTCCTGGCGCAGTTTCCGCGCGTCGTTCCGCTGGAGTCGTTCCTGGTCGGCGTGGGCAAGGCGCCGGTGTTCGCACTGGTGATCGCCTCGGTCGGGTGCTGGCAGGGATTCCAGGCATCGGACAGCGCGGAGAGCGTGGGCGCGCGCACCACCCTCAGCGTGGTGCACTCCGTGTTTCTCATCATCGTCCTGGACGCGGCGTTCTCCATCGTCTTCAGCATCGTGGGGATCTGACGATGAACGAGTTCGACCGCCCGCAGGCGGACGCCTCCGAGAACGCGGTGGAGGTTCGCGACGTGGTCACCCGTTTCGGACGCCAGGTCGTCCACGACGGCATCTCGTTCGACATCCGTCGCGGCGAGATCTTTGCGCTGGTGGGCGGCAGCGGCAGCGGCAAGTCCACGCTCATGCGCGAGATCCTGCAGCTGGAGCGCCCCACCGAGGGATCGATCCGCGTGTTCGGACGGGACCTGCAGTCGCTCCGCGGCGCGGACGCGCTGGCGCTCAAGACGCGACTCGGGGTTCTCTTCCAGGGCGGGGCGCTGTTCGGCTCCCTGACCGTGCTGGAGAACATCGGGCTGCCGCTCCGCGAGCACACCACGCTGGACCCGAAGCTCATCGAACAGATCGGAACGCTGAAGATCGCGCTGGTCGGCCTGCCGCCCGAGGCCGGTTCGAAGTACCCCAGCGAGCTCTCCGGTGGCATGATCAAGCGGTCGGCGCTGGCCCGCGCGCTGGCGCTGGATGCCGAGCTGCTTCTGCTGGACGAGCCCACCTCCGGATTGGATCCGGCCGGCGCGCGCGCGCTGGATCGGCTGGTGCTGCAACTGCGGCGATCGCTCGGCCTCACGGTGCTCGTCATCACGCACGACGTGGAGTCCATTCGGCTCGTGGCCGATCGCGTGGGGATGTTGGCGGGCGGAAAGCTGCTGGCCCTGGGTCCGGTGGCGGAGCTGGAGAATTCCGCGGATCCGTTCGTCCGCGGGTACTTCCAGGGAGCCGCGGCCACCGCATCCAGGACGGTTCATCCCCCCGGAAGGGCCGGGGAACCGGGCGGCGGCGGGCCGGCCATTCCACGGCGCACCGACGACCTCTGGGAGGAGTGAGATGGAAGCGAAGGGCAATTACGTTCTCGTGGGGCTCTTCGTCCTGTTGCTGGGAATTGCGACCGTGGCGTCGCTCTTCTGGCTGGCCGGTTGGGGACGCGGTTCGGAGGAGACCTACCTGGTGCTGATGGAGGAGTCCGTGTCGGGACTCACCGTGGACGCGCCGGTCAAGTTCCGCGGGGTCGATGTGGGCCGTGTGGTTTCCATGGACCTCCGACCGGACGAACCGGAGGTCATCCAGCTCACGCTGTCGGTCAGTCCCACCACTCCCATCCTGACCGACACGCGCGCGCAGCTCGAGTTCCAGGGACTCACGGGGTTGGCGTTCGTGAATCTCATCGGGGGCACGCGCGGCACCGAGACTCTCAAGGCGGAACCGGGACAGGAGCACCCGATCATCCAGAGTGCGCCCTCCATCCTGGTTCGACTCGACAACGGGGTGTCGGACCTGCTCGTGAGTGTGACCGAGACCTCGAACCGGCTCTCCGGATTGCTGGGGAGCGTGGATCCGGATCAATTGGCGCGCACCATCCACAATCTCGATCAGCTCACGGCCATTCTCGCGGACAGCTCGGCCGCGCTGGGCCGCGCGGTTTCCAACACGGACCGGTTCATGGACTCCGCCGCGGACGTGACCGATCGGCTGCCGGAACTCATCGATCGGATGGATGCCCTGGCGATCGAGTGGCAGGCCACGAGTGCGGAGGTGCGCGAACTCACCGCCACCGGGAAGGACGGAGTGCAGCGTGTCACGAACGAGGTCGCGGGCAGCGTGCAGTTGCTCACGGCCGATGTCCAACAGCTGATGGACCGACTGGATCAGCTGGTCCTGGAACTGGAAGAGGATCCCAGCATGTTTCTCTACGGGCGGAAGGTAGCGCCGGCGGGCCCCGGCGAATGAGGGCCCTGCACCGACGGGTCCTATGGACAGGCGCGATTCTCCTGAGCGGGTGCTCCGTGGTCCAGGGACCGGAGCGCCCCCACTGGCGGGTGTTCGGTCTGGAACCGGCGCGGACGGCGGCGCCGGATCCCGGGTCCCCCGCGGTCCGCGACGGCAGACCGGTGGCGCTGGTGGCCATGCCGGAGAGCGGCGCGGGGTACGCCACCCGCCGGATCGCGTACTCGCGGGGCGCCGGGGAGCTGGAATACTTTGCCGAGCACCGCTGGGTGGACCCGCCCGCGCGCATGCTGGTGCCGCTGCTTCAGCAGGCGTTGACCGCGACCGGCGCGTTCTCCTCGGTCGCGGCCCTCCCGACCCGGGTCCGCGGCGACTTCGTGGTCGAGAGCGAGATCCTTGCCTTTCGGCAGGAGCTCCAGGAGGAAGGTTCGCGGTTCCGGGCGACCCTCCGGATCACGTCCATCCGGGCGGGAACGCCGGGGGCCGTGGATTCGCGGATCGTGGAGGTCCTCGAGCCCATGGAGCGGAACGGCCCCACGGAAGTGGTGGCCGCGGCCAATCGGGCCACCTCCCGGCTCCTCTCGGAGGTGGCGTCGTTCTGCGCGGAGATGGCCGCCCGCGAGGCGTTGCCCACGTCGCTACCCCGCTCCGACGACGGACCGTAGATTCCGACCACGGTCGTTCCGTCGAAGAGGAGGAATCAAGATGAGCGATGCCCTGGGATTCGAGATTGAACTGTCCTGCCCGTACGAAGAAGCCATCGAGCGCGTCACGGATGCCTTGCGGGATCAAGGCTTCGGCGTCCTCACCAGGATCGACGTGCGCGCCACGCTGAAGGAGAAACTCGGAGAGGAGTTTCGCCCCTACGTGATTCTGGGCGCGTGCAGCCCTCAACTCGCGCACCGGGCGCTGTCGCGACGGCCCGACGTGGGGCTCCTGTTGCCGTGCAACGTCACGGTGGAGAGCGCGCCGGAAGGCCGGTCGCTGGTGCGGATCGTGGATCCGGCCCAACTGCTGGCGCTGGGTGGCGACCCCGTCCTGCACGACGTGGCCACGGAGGCGCAAAGCCGCCTGCAAGCGG
>BQJX01000107.1 GCA_021604925.1 Gemmatimonadota bacterium | reverse complement strand
AGGGCATGCTGGAGTCGGACCCGGGCAACCGGGAGCTGGCCCGGCTCGGCGCCATGCTGGACTTCTCCTATTCGTTCGCGTACCTGGAGCGGGAGAACGTGGATCGCGCGTCGTCGCTGTACGCTCGCGGCCTGGAAGTGGCCTGGCGGGCTCTCGACGACCCGGAGTCCGAGCGGGCCATTCGCGAGGGCACGTTCGCCGAGCTGGGCACGGCGGTCGCCGGGCTGGACGAGGACGACGCCGATTCCATGCTGTGGATCTGCGCCAACTGGGGCATGTGGATCCAGCTCAACCTCCAGGATCCCATGGCCGCGGCGGACCTGGCCCGGCTCATGCCGCTGGCCGAACGCCTCGCGGAACTGGACGACACGCTCTTCTGGGGCATGCCGCGCATCCTTCTGGGCGCCCTGCACGCGGGCCGTCCGGTCGTTCTCGGCGGGAATCTGGAGCGGGCGCGCCAGGAGTTCGATCGGGCCTTCGCGATCTCCGACAGGAACCTGCTTTTGACCCAGGTGTTTTTCGCCAAGACCTGGTGCGTCCAGGCGTTCGACGCCGAAGCGTACGAGTCCTCCCTCCGCGAAGTTCTCGACGCACCGACCGGGCTGCTGCCCGAGGCCGAATTCCTCAACCGTATCGCGCGCATCCAAGCCGAATCACTCCTTGAGGATGCCGAGGAGATCTTCGAATGAGCGGAGGAACCATGAAGTTTCGACCCCTGCTGCTTTTGCCGATTCTGGCATCGCTGTTGACCACGTTGCCGGGCGAGGCGGCGCCCAAGAAGCCGAAGCCGGAGGTCCTCCTGAAGGTGGCGACCCTCGCACCGGAAGGATCCACGTGGATGAACCTCATGCACGAACTGGACAAGCGGGTCCGGGAGGAGACGGGCAACGAGGTCGGCCTCAAGTTCTACGCGGGCGGGGTCCAGGGCGATGAGCGCCTGGTGCTCCGGAAGATGCGCAGCGGCCAGTTGCACGGCGGCGGATTCACCGGCAACGGACTCGGCGTGGTGGCGCCGTCGCTGCGCGTGCTGGAGTCGCCGTTCCTGTTCGAGTCCGAGGACGAGATCGACGCGGTGTACGCGGAACTCGGTTCCGAGTTCGACGCCGCGATCGAGGCGAGCGGTCACGTGCTGCTGGGCTGGGCCGAGGTGGGCTTCGTGCATCTCTTCACCAAGAAGCCCGTCCGCAGCGTGAACGACCTGCGAAGCGCCAAGATGTGGCTGTGGGAGGGGGATCCTCTCGCACTCGCGTTCTTCGAGGAGGCGGGCGTGGCTCCGGTGTCGCTGGCCATCACGGATGTGTACACGAGCCTGCAGACCGGTCTGGTGGATGGAGTGTACTCGTCTCCCTATGCCGGCGTGGTCCTGCAGTGGCACACGCAGGTCGCCGCCATGAGCGAGATCCCGATCACGCACGCGATCGGCGCCGTGATCGTGACCCGGAAGCAGTGGGACAAGATCTCCGAGCCTTCCCAGGCCGCGATCCGAGGTGTGGCGGCGGACGTCTTCCCGCGGCTGAAGGCATCGTCGCGGGAAGACAATCGCGGCGCCCTGAAGGCGATCCGCGAGGCGGGCATCGAAGTGGTTCCGTTTCCGGCCGCGGAGATGCAGCAGTTCCGCGAGATCGGCAAACGGGCCGCGCTGCGCGGAGTCGGCGATCTCTATCCGGCGGAACTGCTGGAGCGCGTGAGAAGCGTGATCGCTGCCGATCGCACCACCGCGGGCAACGAGGCCGCCGCGACCGACGAACCCTAGGAGAAGAAGCGTGGAGGAGTTCCTGCTCCGTGTCCTGACTGACCTGCCGGGGCGGGGTGCCTTTCTCGCCGGCGTGGGCGGCGGACTGTTCCTGGCCGGCGGCGTCGTGTTTCTCCTGCAGAGGACGGCGGCCGGGCGCGCTCTCGTGACCGCCGTGGGACGCTTCGTCTCGCTGTTCATCGCCGTGGTTCTCCTCGTCATGGTGTTCCTGTCGTCGCTGCAGATCCTGCTGCGCAACGCCTTCGATACCGGGCTGCTCTGGATCGATCCCCTGCTCCGCCACCTCGTGCTGGTGCTCGCCTTCTCGGGGGCGCTGATCGCCACCGGAGCCAAGCGCCACGTCCAGATCAGTGTGCTGGGCCGCCTGCTTCGCGGGGTGCCGGCGCGCGTGGCGGGCACGCTGGTGGCGCTGCTCGCGGGCGTGATCTGCGTGCTCCTGGGATACGCGGGACTGGAACTGCTGGCGGAGGAACTGGACTTCGGGGAGATCGCGTTCCTGAACATCCCGGCGTGGGCGGTAGCGATGGTGTTCCCGGTCGCGTTCCTGGCCATGGCGTTCCAGTTCTTTCACATGCTGTTTCTGGAGATCGCCGACGTGGCCCCCGGCCTGGATGAGGAGATCGCGGCCGTCGTGGAGCACGTGAAAGACGACGCCGAGCCGACCGGGGAGGCGGGATGACCCTCGTCCTCGTGCTGTTGCTGATCCTGGCGGCCCTCTTCGGACTGCCGTTGTTCCTGGTGCTGGCGGGCGTGGCCCTGCTTCTGTTTGCCGGCGCCGAGATCTCCGGCTCCGCGGTCGTCATCGAGATGCTTCGCCTGGCCGGCTCTCCCATGCTCGTGGCAATCCCCCTGTTCACGTTCGCGGGAAGTCTCTTCGCGGAGAGCGGGGCGCCGCGTCGTCTCGTGAACCTGTCCCGGGAGCTTCTGGGGTGGCTCCCCGGTGGGCTGTCGCTGGTGGCGCTGCTCGTGTGCGCGTTCTTCACCGCGTTCACCGGGGCCAGCGGCGTCACGATCGTGGCGGTCGGCGGACTCCTCTATCCGGCGCTGGTGAAATCGGGCTATCCGGAGCGATTCTCACTGGGACTCGTGACCACGTCCGGATCGCTCGGCCTCCTGTTCCCGCCCAGCCTGCCGCTGATCATCTACGCGTACGTCGCGGGCGTCAGCGTGGACGAGCTCTTCCTGGCGGGGATCGTGCCGGGATTCCTGCTCATCGGGCTGCTGTTCCTCTACGGGGCGCGGCGCGGTCGGAGCGTGGGCATGCAGACCACGCCGTTCCGGCGGGAGCGCGCCGGGAAGGCCATCCGGGAGGCGATCTGGGAGATTCCGCTTCCGTTCGTGGTCCTGGGCGGGATCTACTCCGGTGGCGTCACGGTGATGGAGGCGGCCTCGATCACGGCGCTGTACGCGCTGATCGTGGAAGTGCTGGTGTATCGTGACATCCGGATCCGCCAGCTGCCGTCGATCGTGGGGGAGAGCATGGTTCTGGTCGCCGGAATTCTTGTCATTCTGGCGTCCGCGTTCGGGCTCACGAACTACTTGATCGACGCCGAAGTGCCGATGAACATGTTGGACTGGATGCAAGGAGCGTTCTCATCAAAGTGGACATTCTTGATCGCGCTCAACGTGTTCTTGCTCATTGTGGGCAGCTTGATGGACATCTTTTCGGCGCTGATCGTGGTGGTTCCGTTGATTCTTCCGATCGCTCGCGGGTACGGAGTGGATCCGACGCATCTCGGGATCATCTTTTTGACAAATCTGGAGATCGGCTACTCCACCCCGCCGATCGGGCTGAACCTGTTCATCTCCTCGTACCGGTTCCGCCGGTCGATCGTGGAGTTGTACCGGGCCAGCCTTCCGTTCCTGGCGATCCTGCTGGTGGCGCTGGTGGTGATCACGTACGTCCCGGCGCTCAGCCTGTTCCTGGTGGAACTCGTGAAGGGTGGCGCGGCGACACCGTAGCCCCGCGGCCGCGCCTCGTGCTGGGCCTGGTCCTGGCGCTGGCGATCCTCCCCGGGCCCGAGGCCCACGCCCAGTCCGTCGCGCTCGCGGCCGTGCCCCGGGAGGATCGATCCCTCTCCGAGCGCACCGTGGCGTTCTTCTTTGCGAACGAAGCCGGCATCCCGATCGTTCCGCTCGACGCGGCCGCCATCGACTCGGTGGGGGAAGCGCTGTCGCAGCGCAACCTGGATCTCGCTTGGCGCGTGGACCACGCCTACCGGTCCGGCAAGTACGGCACGCCGGGCGAGCGCGACTCCCGGAACGCGGCGCGCGCGGCCTACATGTACTCGGCCGAGACCGCCTTCGACTTCTTCCTGAAGCTCGCGCTGCAGGAAGAGGTCATCTACTCCACCAGCGAGTCCGCCCTGCGCGACGCGTTCGCCCATCGGTTCCGGAATCCGGGACTCTATCCCATCGTGAACCTGAAGGCGTTCCGTACCGGATTCGGGCAGTTCTGCATGGAGTTCGAAGTGGACGACCAGACGCCGCGGGAGATCGTGGTCACGGGAGAGCCCATCCGCGCCTGGACCGAAGAGATGGAGATCGATGGCGTGCCGGAGCGCGTGGTGAACATCGACATGAAGACGATGTCCCACGACCGCGTCCAGCTCGTCTACCGTCGCTACGCGACCGGCACCGTGACCGAACGGCTGGTCGAGCACGAAGGGCAGCAGATTCGCATGGCCACCATGGAGAACGTGACGGGCCAGTTTGTCCGCAAGTGGGGGCTGCATCGCCCCTCGGCCATCGTGCTGTGGAGGACCACCACGTCCGAGCTCGAGCCGCCGCCGGCGAACGGCCGGCTCCTGGGCTCCGCCGTCTACTTCCCGAAGCTGCAGCTCAAGCTGCCGTGGTTCCTGCCGGATCTCGGGTTCGAGGACCTGCGCCGCTTCGACTTCCCGCAGCCGCTGCTCTCGCTGACCGCCGTGCTGGAGATTCGCGACCGCGATCTCGACTGGTTGCGCGTGGAGAAGAACCTGCGCTTTGCCGCGGAGTGGGAAGGGGACGGCGACGTTCCCGAGTTCGTGAACGAGCGCTACCCCGACCACTAGCGGGAGCTCGCGAGCTAGAGCTCGTGGGGCATCCGCTGGATCGGGGCCCGGAAGTACGTGTTCACCGGATAGTTCAGGAAGTTCGCCACGCGACTCGTGTAGATGCAGGCAAAGTCCCGCACCTGGTGCCCGAACCGACTGATCTCGTTGCCCTCGCGGAAGAGCGGCCCCCAGTGCTCGTGGTAGGCGCGGTTGCACTCGTCGTCCAGCCGGGCGATGAGCGTGTGCAGCCGATCGCGCTCCTGCGCCAGATGCGCCAGGCGCTCCTTGGTGGAGTCGCGGCGTCGCGCGAGTTCCCGTCTCGCTTCCGGAGCGGACGTCTCCGTCCGGGCCAGCATCCGCTCCAGTCGCGTGAGTTCGTTCTGCGTGCGCTGCTCGTCCCGGAGCGTGGCCACGTGCTGCTCGATGGCGTCCTCCAACTGGCCGATGCGGCCGGCGGCGCGCTCCGTCACCGAGATCTCGCTCTCCAGTTCCGGGATGATCATGGCCGTCCGCCAGCCCACGGACTTCTTGGACCGGAGGATGTCGCCGTAGGTGTGATCGCCCCAGTACAGGATCTCATCGCCGTGGAACCCGATCATCTTCTCGAATCGCCAGACATCGCCGCCGGAGTAGACGGGCGCCCCGCCGGGACTCTGGTCCTTCCACTCTCCCGGCCGGTTCCGCTCCTGGAAGAAGCGCGGTTTGCGGGCATCGGTCACGACCAGATCGAAGTAGGAGCGCCAGGGCCGATCCGCGTTCTGCTCCAGCAGGTGACTGAGCAGAACGTCGGTGTAGTAGGACTCCGAGTTCGTGAGCAGGAACACCTTCTTGCCGCCTTCGCGCAGCGCCGTCAGGAACTCGCCGAGCCGCGGGCTCGGATCCAGGAATCGCCCGGGGTCCGCCTGGATCTCACGCTTGATGGATCCATCGGCGTGCGCCTGGTCGATCATGTCGCGCACGTCCTGGTAGATGGAGTTCATGTCCATGGTGACGCCGTGCGCCTCCGCGTCGTCGATGAGCGATGCGTACAGGTACACTTCCGGCAGGTGGAAATGGGTGTCGACCGACGCGTAGGACTTGGCGGAAGTCCGGATCCGGCGCGTCCGGTAGATGCGCTTCCGCTCCGCGTCGCCCAGCGGGCGAAGCCCGTGCGACGCCCTCACCACGTAGTTGTGGTAGTCCATCTTGAGAAGATTGCCGCGCCGCCGGTCCACCACCAGCCCCCGCACCACGAAGTCCGGATCAAAGCGGAGGTTCAGGATCCGCTCCGGGTACCCGCGATGCTCCACGAGCTTCTGCTGGGTCAGGCCGAACGCGAGGTTGTCGATCTCGCGCAGCCGATAGTTGGCCAGCGTGTAGTCCAGGTCAAAGCCGACCGCGCCCACGGAGCGCATGCGCAGGTTCCGGTTCACGAAGATCCGATCGGGGCGCGTGACGCCGTGGGGGTGGACGGCGTGGGACGCCCGGAACTCTCGCTTCTCGGAGGGATCAGGGATCGGGAGCAGCGAGGTCACGTGAGCCTTGCTTTCGTGCGGGAGAAGTGAGGGATCCGATGGATCCGTGGTGGATTCCGGACATCGGCACCCACGGGGGGAGGGTTGAGCGCCGGGCAGCGGCGGGGGCCCCGAATCGGGCGGAGCCCCCGCAAGCCGCCAACTGGGATCAGGCCACGCCCTCTTTCTCCATGTGGAGTTCGGAAGCCGAGGAATCGCCCTGCAACTCCGCCTCCAGCTCGAGAACGAGGCGCTTGAGCAGGTGGATCTGCTCGAGCTTGGACAGTCGACCGTCGGTGCCGGCGTCCGGGTTCTCGCCGAGCAGGGTGCCCACGGTGGTGCCCAGCGACTCGGCGATTCGATGGGTCACCTTCACGCTCGGGACCCGGATCATGGACTCGATCTGACTGATGTAAGCCGGGGCCACGCCCACGGCCTCGGCCAGCCGCGTCTGCGTGATGCCCTGCATTTGACGAAGGATCTTGATGTTCTTACCAATCGGATGCATGAAACCACTCCTTCGGAAATGTTGCCTGTCGGAAACGCCTTCTTACCCAGGGTAAGCGGACGGACCGGATTTCTCAAGGGGAAACCCGATTCCGGCCGTCAGGAATGCCGCTGGAAAACACGGCTGTACAACGACTTATCCGTAGTCTTCGGACAAATCGGTGGAACTCTCGTCGCCCTCGGGGCCCGGGGAGCCGGCGGGGGCCCATTCCCGGACGGCGGACGCGTCTCCCACGAGAATCCGCGTGGCCATCCCCGGGAACAGCCCGTTCTCCAGCACCAGAGGGATCTGGTTGATCTCCCGTTCCAGGGAGAACGGATCCCCGATCGCGCCGAAGTGGGCGTCCAGGATCCAGTGCTGGTTGTCCGTCACGTAGGGCTGCCCGTCCTGCAATCGGAGGACGGGATCGGCGCCCAGCTCCCGCAGGGCGGCCTCCACGTCGTCGCAGGCCTCCGGAACGAACTCGACCGGCACCGGGCAGCCCACGCCCAGCACCGGGACCTCCTTGGAGGGATCCGCGATGATCACGAACGCCTCGGCGGCGGCGGCCACCCGCTTCTCCCGGAAGAGCGCGCCCCCCAGCCCCTTGATCAGGTGACCGGCCGGGTCGATCTGGTCCGCTCCGTCGATCGCGATGTCCAGATCGTGGCAGTCCTCCAGCGTGGTCAGCGGGATGGACAGCGCCGCGGCCTGCTCCGCCGTTCGCTCCGAGGTGGCCACGCATCGGATCCGGAGTCCGTCGCGGACCCGCTCCCCGAGTCGGTCCACCAGGTACTTCGCCGTGGATCCGGTGCCGAGTCCCACGGCCATGCCGTCCTCCACGAACTCGGCGGCGCGCCGACCGACGGCGCGCTTGGCTTCCTCCTGAGTGCTCATCATTCGCGTCCCCCCAGGGTCGCGAGGCCCAGTGCCCGCCGCGCCGCTTCGACGTTGGCCAGGAGTCCGGGATCCTCGGGATGAAACTCCAGCCCGCGCTCCCACAGACGGATCGCGCGCTCCACTTCGCTGTCGCGGGCCATCAGCGCACCGAGGTTGCGATAGGGGGGCAGGTAGCGCGGATGCTCGTTGATGAGCCGCACGTACTCGTCCACCGCTTCGGGGTAGCGCTCCGCCCGTTCGAGCGTGAAGGC
>BQJX01000106.1 GCA_021604925.1 Gemmatimonadota bacterium | reverse complement strand
CGTTCGTGGGCCCGCGGCAGCTACCGCCCTGCGAACTGGATCGCGAGCCGAACGTCCACTTCCTGCCTCCGGTCGCCTACGGGGAGGTCCCGGCCGTGCTGCGCGCGTTCGATGTGGCCCTGCTTCCGTACGTGGAGAACGACCTGACCGAGCGGATCAACCCGCTCAAGCTGCGCGAACTGCTCGCCTCCGGCTTGCCGATCGTGGCCACGCCGCTGCCGGAGGTCGTTCGGTTCCGCGAATTCGTGCGCGTGCCTGCCGTACCGGACGAGTGGCGCACCGCCCTGCGCGAGAGTCTGGCCGAGGGCCGGAGCCGCGCGGAGGAACGCTCGCAGAGCGTGCGCCCGGAGAGCTGGGAGGCGCGGGCCGAGGAGTTCTCGCGGTTCTGCCGGGAGACCGAAGCGGCCGTCCGGAGCGGGTCATGAAGGTCCTGGTCATCAGCACGCTCTACCCGAACCGCTCGCAGCCGGTGCACGCGCTCTTCGTGGAGCAGCGGGTGCGCGCCATGGCGAAGCGGTTCCCCGTCCGGGTGCTCTGTCCCGTTCCGTGGTTTCCGATCGCGCAACGGCTGGCGCGCTACCGGCACCGCCGCCGGATCCCGAAGCAGGAGACGCGGCACGGCGTGGACGTGCGCTATCCCCGTTTTCTCTCGATTCCACGCTTCCTGAAGCCGTTGGATGGTGTGTTCCTGTTCCTGTCGGTGTGGTGGACCGCGCGCTCCCTGCGCCGTGACTTCGACTTCGATCGGATCGATGCGCATCTCGCGTTTCCGGACGGTTGGGGCGCGGTGCTGCTGGGTCGGCTGTTCCGCGTGCCGGTTGCGGTGACCCTGCGGGGTCACGACGTGAACGACCTCCCGGCGTATCCGGTGCGCGGTCGGCAGGTCACGTGGACACTGCGGGAAGCCGGCGCCGTGTTTCCGGTGGCGGAAGCCCTGCGGGACGCGGCGCTGGAACTGGGCGCTCCGGCCGAGCGGATGACGCTGGTCGCGAATGGCGTGGATCCGGCGAGATTCTCGCCGTACGATCCCGGCGAAGCCCGCGCGGAACTGGGGATCGCGCCCGAGGATCGCGTGATCCTGTCCGTGGGACATCTGGTGGAACGAAAGGGGTTCCATCACATCGTGCGGGCGCTGCCCACCGTGGTGGCGCAGCATTCCCGGGCCCGCCTCGTGATCGTGGGGGCGCCGGGCGAAGAGGGGGATTTCTCGGGGCCGCTGCAGGCCGCGGTCCGGGAGGTCGGAATGGAGGACCGGGTGCGGTTCGTGGGGGCAGTGAACCACGACCAACTCGGCAAGTGGTACACCGCGGCCGACGTGTTCTGTCTGGCCAGCGCCAAGGAAGGTCGGGCGAACGTGCTGCTGGAATCGATTGCCTGTGGAACCCCCGTGGTGGCCACGGGCGTGTGGGGTACGCCGGAGATCGTGTCCGAGGATCATTTGGGGATCCTGGTGGAGGCGACGACTCCGGACGTCCTGGGGGGCGCGCTGGCGCAGGCACTGGGCCGCTCGTGGGACCGGGACAGGATCGCTGCGCACGCATCGCGCTTCAGCTGGGACGAGGCGGCGGCCACCGTGGAACGCGTCCTCCTGTCGATGGGCAGGAACGGCCGATGAAAGCCCTGCTCAAGACGATCGCGGCGTTGGGATGCCGATTGCTGATGCTCCCGCTGTTCCTCTACTACCGGGTGGCCTGCGTGTTCATCGATTCCGACAAGGCGTTTCACGGAGCCAGTCAGGCCGTGGCCACGCTGCCCGGACTGCCCGGCGAGTTCCTGAGACGCGAGTTCTATCGTCTGGCCCTGGAAGAGTGTTCCCCGGATTGCTGCATCTCGTTCGGGACGATCCTGAGCAAGCGGGGCAGCCGCATCGGACGTCGCGTGTACGTGGGGACGTACTGCACGCTGGGGCTGGTCACGCTGGAGGACGACGTACTGCTGGCGTCCAACGTGGACGTCCTGTCCGGCGCGGAGCAGCATCGCTTTACGGATCCGGACACACCGGTCCGCGAGCAGGGCGGCGACTTCCGCCGCGTGACCATCGGAAGGGATACGTGGGTGGGGAACCGCAGCGTGGTCATGGCCAACGTGGGTTCGCGCTGTGTGGTGGGCGCGGGCAGCGTGGTCACGCGGGAACTCGCGGATCGCAGCGTTGCCGTGGGTTCGCCGGCGCGGGTCGTGGGCACTCGCGGTGAGACCCAAACGGAAGCCGCGGGGAGCCACGCCTCTTGACGTCCACATCCGCCGCGGGAAGCGCCCGCGAGCCGCAGTCGAGGGAGGCGCTGGTCGTGTCGGCCCTGGCCCCGGGAGAAGAGGCCGCCTGGGACGCCTTCGTTCGGTCGCGCCCCGACAGCTCCCACTACCACCGCGCGGGGTGGGCACGGGTCATCCGCAACGCGTTCGGTCGACGCACGTTCTACCGGGTCGCCCGCCGGGGTGCGCAGATCGAGGGCGTGCTGCCGCTCGTGGCCTTCGCCCATCCGCTCTTCGGGCGGTTTCTCGTGTCGATCCCGTTCATGAACCGCGGAGGGATCCTGTCCGGCTCCGACGAGGCAACGGCCGCGCTGGTGGAAGACGCGAAGCGCCTCGTGGCGGAGACCCGCTCGGACTTCTGCGAACTGCGGCACGTGGAGCGGGCCCTGCCCGAGTTGCCCGTGCGCGAGAAGAAGATCTCCATGTCGCTGCCGCTGCATGACGACCTGGATCTCCTCTGGAAGGACGTGGGTTCCAAGGTGCGCAATCTCGTTCGCAAGGCGGAGAAGGCGGATCTGAAGGCCCGGCACAGCCAGGGCGACCAGGATCTGGATGCGTTCTACGACGTCTTCGTGGAGAACATGCGCGACCTGGGCACGCCGGTGTACTCCGGCCGTTTCTTCCGGGAGGTGTTTCGGGAGTTCCCGGACGACGTGCGGATGACCGTGGTGGAGAAGGACGGCCGCGTGGCGGCGGCCGGAATCTGCGTGGCCCAGGGTGGCTTCACCGAGATCCACTGGGCCGCGTCGCGCCGTGACATGCTGCGTTCGTCGCCGAACATGCTCCTCTACTGGGAGTGCATCTCCACGGCGGCCCGGGAGGGTCTCACCGAGTTCTGCTTCGGTCGGTCCACCGAGGACTCGGGGCCGTATCGCTTCAAGAAGCAGTGGGGTGCGCAACCGACCCCGCTTCACTGGGAGTACATTCTGGCGCCGGGCAAGGAGCTTCCGGAGATCAATCCCGACAACCCCAAGTACCGTGCCGCCATTCGCGTTTGGCAGCGCCTGCCGATGCCGGTCACACGTTGGCTGGGCCCGCCGATCGTTCGGCACCTGCCGTAGGAGACGCTTGAGATGCCGCCCGTTTCGGAACCCAACCACGCCGATGTCCGTCGCAGCCGAATCGCCCTGGCCGCGGTGCTTTTGATCGCGGTCGGCGTGCGCCTGCACGGGCTCTTCGAGGATCTGCCGTTTTCCTACTACGGGGATGAACTCCACTTCGTGAAGCGCGCCATGTCGCTGGGCACCGGCGACCTGAACCCGCACTGGTTCCACAAGCCGGCGTTCCTCATGTACCTGCTCCTCGCGTCGTTCGGAGCGTACTTCGCGGGCGGCTTTGTGCTGGGCGTCTTCCCGTCGGTGGACGCGTTCGGCGCCGCCTTCCTGGTGGACCAGGGTCCGTTCCTCCTGATCGGCCGCCTGCTGGTGATGCTGTTCGGAATGGGAACGGTGATCCTGGGAGAACGGATCGCGCGACAGGTGGGCGGCCGGACGGGAGGTCTGGTCACGGCGCTGGTCCTGGCGCTGCTCCCCGCCCTGGTGGCGGGATCGCAGGTGGTGAAGGCCGACGTTCCGTCCGCGTTCTTCGTGACCGCGGCGGTGTGGGCCTACCTGCGGGGCAAGCCGGAGGCCTGGAAGCCGATCGTTCTCGCGGGCGCGTTCGCCGGCGCTTCCATGGGTACCAAGTACTACGGGGTCATCGTGCTTCCGGGGCTGGTCCTGGTGGAACTGCTGCCCGGGTTACTCCGCCGGCGATCGTGGTGGGTGGGCATCCGCCGCAGCGTGGTGCTGGCAATGGTGTTCGTGGGCGCGTTCTTCGTGACGTCTCCGTACAACTTCCTGGATCCTCTCTGGCCGCAGAGCGTCATGAACCGGCTCAGCGACTTCGTGCAACTGCCGACGGAATTGCCCGGGGCCGCCCACGCGGCCGGCGTGGCCGAGGCGGCGGGCGGACCCGGCGGAGATGGCGAAGCGGAGTCGTTGCGCTTCGATCCGGATGGCGGCGTGGTCTACGAGCCGGGGCTCGGCGCGGTTCCCGGCGCGGCGTGGCACTTCGCCGGGCAGTTGTGGGATCAGCGCGCCATGGGACCGGGCTTTGCCGTGCTGGCCCTGCTGGGGGTGGTGGGTCTGGCCCGGGTGCCGGAGCATCGTCGCTCGCTGTGGGTGTTGGGTACCCCCTTCGCGATCTTCACGCTGATGGCCGTCACGCTGATGGCGTACCACGTGAATCCTCGGCAGTTGAACGCGGTGTTCCCGCTGTGCGCCACCCTGGTGTGGCCCGGAATCTGTCTGGTCGGCGACACCCTTCGCCTGCGGGGCCGGAGTCGACAAGGACTCGCCATCGCGCTGGTCCTGATCACGATCGTCCCCATGGCCACTCGCACCTGGCGGGTCAACGACCGAGCGGCCCGCGATGACAGCCGCAATCGTGCGTATGGGTGGATCCTGGAAAACATTCCGGCGACGGACCGGGTGTTGCTGGACGACTACGGTCCGATTCTTCAGCCCAACGAGCCGGCGATCGCGCGGTTGGAAGATCGCCTGCACGCATTCCCCGAGGGCGAGGGGTTCACGGAGCACCGGGGCAAGCAGCTCGAGCTGCTTCGGCAGTTTCCGTCCAAGGTGGGGCGCAACGTGGATGTGCTGGGACATCCGTGGTGGCTGGGGGTGGAGACGCCGGACGAGGTCCTGCGCGCGGACCCCTGGCACCGCGACATGGGCAATCCGCTCGTGGATCGAACGCCTCGCACGGTGGCGGAGTACGAAGCCGACGGATACCGCTGGATCATCACGAACCGCGAGGCGCAGCGTCGCTACGACGAGAACGATCCGGACGGCGTGAGCTTCCCGTCGTTCCATCGCTTCTACGCGGATCTGCGCGCCCGCGAACCCGTTCAGGTGTTCGATCCGAAGACGTGGGGCGGCAAGGGCCCCGTCGTCTGGGTCTACGATTTGCAGCGCTCCTGAGCCCGGCGCACGGCCGCGAGCGACCGGGCAGAATGGCGCCGCCCGTTGCAGAGTGCAAGTGCGGCACCGTTCCGGCTCGGTGGATCTTCCGCAGAATTGACCGATCGTGGGCGCGTCTCCCTCCGCCCCGGATGGCACGGAATCTGCATTTCCGTTCCTTCGGCAAACTACGTTTGCGGAAGGGAGAGATCGCCCCCCATGAAACGGGTCCTCATCATCGAGCCGGACACCCGGTCCCGCAATCGTACCCAAGGTGCGTTGGAATCCCTGCCCTGCGATGTCCAGGGCTTCGAGGGCCCGGCCGACGCCATTCGCGCCATGATGGAAGAGATGCCCTCGCTGGTCATCACGCGGGGCAACGAGCCGAGCGAGGAGGACCTGCACCTGCTGCGCATTGCGCGGGCGGGTCATCGTCCGGTTCCGGTGCTGGTGCTGGCCGACAACGGCAACCGGCACGGAGCCATCAGCTACATGGACGCGGGCGCGTACGACTACGTGGCCAATCCGTCCGACCCGAATGAACTGCGCGCGACCGTGGACGAGATCCTGCGTCTGGCTTCCGCGGACGAGGAACCCGGACACATCGCGATGAGCGAGGGCGACCACGCCAGCGAATCGCAGATCGTCGGGCGCAGCCCCGAGATGATCGAGATCTTCAAGATGATCGGTCGCGTGGCCAAGTCGGACGCCGCGGTGCTGATCCAGGGCGAGAGCGGTACCGGAAAGGAACTCGTGGCGCGCACGATCCACGAGACGAGCCGGCGCGCGGAGAAGCCGTTCCTGGCGGTGAACTGTGCGGCGATCCCCGACACGCTGCTGGAGAGCGAACTCTTCGGACACGAGAAGGGCGCCTTCACCGGCGCCACGTACTCCCGGAAGGGCAAGTTCGAGCTCAGCCACGGCGGCACCATCTTCCTGGACGAGATCGGCGACATGAGCCTGCCCACGCAGGCCAAGATCCTTCGGGTGCTGCAGGAGCACACGTTCGAGCGGGTGGGAGGGGAGCAGACGCTGGCCTCCGACACGCGCATCATCGCCGCCACGAACAAGAGCCTTGTGAAGTGCATCGAGGATCACCAGTTCCGCGTGGATCTCTTCTATCGGCTGAAGGTGGTGTCGATCTTCCTGCCGGCGCTGCGGAAGCGGCCGGGGGATCTCACACTGCTCATCGATCACTTCGTCCGCAAGTACCGACAGCAGGCCAAGGTGCCGATCCGCGGAATCTCCCAGCGGGCGCAGGCCATGCTGGAGGTGCAGGAGTGGACCGGAAATGTCCGCGAACTGGAGAACACGATCCAGACTGCCGTTGTCTTGAATCGGACCGGGAGTCTGGAGTGCGAGGACTTCCCGTTTCTCCGGGCGGCGCCGAACGCGCCGTCGTTCGATTCCGGCGAGGGGTCCCTGGACCGGTTGCGGGACGAGGCCCGCAAGGCGGCTCGCGTCCTGCTGATGCAGGCGGGGGACTCCACCGACTGCGCCGTGTACCGCCAGTGCGTGGACGTGATGGAAAGCGCGCTGGTGGAGATGGCCCTGGAGCGGTTCGAGGGCAACCAGGTGCGGGCGTCCAAGGCGCTGGGCATCAGTCGCAATACGCTGCGGAGCAAGATGGGTGCGGACGTTGACCGGGGTTCGGCGGCCTCCTAGACTGCGCCCGGGCGGTTGGAGCCGGAAGGGGCGCTTGCTTTGAACATCTTGTTTCTGTCACCCAGGGTTCCCGACCCTCCGAACAAGGGTGACAAGATCCGGTCCCATCATCTGATGCGCCGTTTGGCGGCGCGGCACACCGTTCATCTGGGGTGTCTGCTCGACGAGCCGGCCGACGCCGCGCACGCCGATTCCGCGCGGCAGTGGGCGGCCTCGGTTCTGGCGCCGCCGCGGGCCGCGTTCGAGAGCGCCTGGCGGGGGGCGACCGGGGCGGTGGTGGGGCGCCCGCTCTCGGTGGGATGGTTCGGATCCGGCCGCCTGGCCGGCGACGTGCGGAACCTGCTGGAGCGCGAGTCGATCGACGTGGCGGTTTCGTACTGCTCGTCGATGGCCGGGTATCTGCGGAACTTTCACGGGCCACGGGTGCTGGACTTCGTGGACGTGGACTCCCTGAAGTGGCGGCAGTACGCGCGGCGCTCCGGATTTCCCAAGAGCGCGGTGTACTCGCTGGAGGGGAAGCTGCTGGAGTCGTGGGAACGACGGCTGGCGGTGGAATTCGATCGCAGCGTGATCATCTCCGAGCGCGAACGCGAATCCCTGGCCGCGTTCGCCGATGTGACGCGCGTGGACGTGGTCTCGAACGGCGTGGACGTGGACTACTGGGCGGCCGGTCCGCCGCGCGCGCCGAGACGCGAGCTGGTGTTCGTGGGCGCGCTGGACTACTTCGCAAACGAGGACGGAATCGTGGACTTCGTGCAGCGCGTCTTTCCCACCGTGCGCCGACGCGTGCCGGACGTGGTGCTCCGCGTGGTGGGACGGCAGCCGGGGCCGGCGGTGCTGGCCCTGGGCAACGTGCCCGGAGTGGAGGTCGTGGGCGAGGTGGACGACGTCCGTCCGGAGCTCGCGCGCGCCGGAGTCGCCGTGGCGCCGCTGCGGATCGCGCAGGGCCTACAGAACAAGGTACTGGAGGCCATGGCGGCCGACGTTCCGGTGGTGTCCTCGGCGTCGGCGGTGCGCGGGATCGACGCGGAAGCCGGCCGGGAATTCCGATTGGCCGAGGCCCCGGAGGAGTGGGCCGACGCGATTGCC
>BQJX01000105.1 GCA_021604925.1 Gemmatimonadota bacterium | reverse complement strand
CTTCCACGTGCCGCCCTTCCACCCGGATCGTCTTGCCGACCGGATCCGCACCGCCGAAGAACTTCTCGCCCACCTCCGACCCGATGACCGCCACCGCCCGGCTGTTGCGCTGCTCGAACGCATTGAAGTGCCGCCCGCCCTTCAACTCGCGATCCGCGAACAGCGGGTAGTCCTCGGTCCAGCCTTCCACGCGAACGCTCGTGGCCGACTGGCCGGCCACATCCAGGCGGCCCTGGCCGTCGTCGAACGCGGCGAGCCGGGCGATCCCGGGCAGCGCGGCCTCGCGGAGGCTGCGGTAGTCGTCCAGCGTGATCGGGGGGTTGTGGAGCGACTCCATGAACGCATCCACATTCGTGACGATCAGGAAGGGATCCACGCGACGCACCGTGAGTACGTTGGACCCTTCCTCGGCGATCTCCTGACGCACATAGCGATCCATGCCATCGATCAGGGACACCACCGCGATCACGGACGTGACCGCCACGATGTTGCCGAGCACCGTGAGCGCGGTCCGCATCTTGTAGGCTACCAGGGAACCCAGCGCCACGCGGATTCCTTCGCCCAGATGCACGGCTACTCGTCTCCGGAGTCTTCGGCGGCCGGTTCGGCGGCGCCGCGGCGGCCGCTCCCATTCCGGTCACGCGACTCGGAGCGGATCTTGACCTTGTCTCCGGTGTGCAGATCCCGCAGCGTGTTGAACGGGCCGCGCACCACCTGTGCGCCTTCCTCCACCCCGCTCAGCACTTCGAAGTGGCGCTCGCCCGCAATGCCGGTCTGCACCACCACGAAGCGCACCACGCCATCTTCCAGAAGAAACACGCCCTCTTCCTCCTTGGAACCGCTCCCTCCGTCGTCCGGGTTCGAGGAACGGCGCGGACGGCGACGGCGCTGCTCGGAGGCTTCGGCCTCCGGATCCCGGATGGTGAGCGCTTCGATCGGCACCGACACCACCTGCTCGCGCGTCTCGGTGATGATCTCGGCTCGGGCAGAGAGGCCGGGGCGAACGTCGGCCGGGACTCCGGTCAGCCGCACGCGAACCCGGAAGTCCTTGGCCTCCTGGGAGTCCAGTCGCCCGGAGTTGTAGGCGCTGTTGGCCACCTCGACCACGGTGCCGGCCAGGGTGGTGTCCGGGAAGGCGTCCACCGTCACTTCTGCCGTTTGCCCGCGACGCGTGCGCACCACTTCCGTCTCGTCGACCAGCACCCACGCTTCCATCTCGGACAGGTCCGCAATCACCACGATCGCGGAGCCGGAGTTGTACAGGTCTCCCGCGAGTACGTTCTCGCCCTCCTCTACGGAGAGACGCACGATCACCCCGGTCATCTCCGCGCGGATCGTGGTGCGGTCCAGCTCGTACCGGGCGTGATCCAGCTGCGCGCGGGCCGTGTGGACGTCTTCCTGCGCGCTGGACACGCGGGCCTCCGCCACGTCGAACGCGGTCCGGGCCGCCTGCAGGTCCTGATCCGAGGCGAGGTCGTTGGCGCGGAGTTCCTGCGCCCGGTCCAGCTCGAAGCGCGCCTTGTCACGTTCCGCGTTCGCCAGCCGCTCCCCGGCCTGCGCGCGGGCCAGTCCCGCCTTGGCCTGTTCCAGGAGCGCTTCGCGCTGTCCGGGATCGATCCGGAGGATCAGCTCCCCCTTCTCAACGCGATCCCCTTCGGCGACCGCCAACTCCAGGACCTTGCCGACCACGCTGGAGGTCACGCTCACCGACCGACGCGCCTCCACGCGGCCGGAGCCGGACACCTTGGCGACCAGATCGCGCTTCTCGGCGGTGGCCACCGTCACCTGGATCGCCTTTCCCCGGGCGTTGCGGATGTTCAGGACCACGACCGCCGCCACGACCACGACCAGGACAACGCCGATCACGATCTTCTTCACTGGAGCCTCCTGCTGGATCGGGGGAGACGCTGGTGTGAGATCAGCGACGCGTTCCCTTCCGGCGCGTGCGGCGCTGGAACCCCTGGGGTGCCGGCGGGTCCGCCGCTTTCACGCCGCCCGTGGGGCGACTGGAGGGCGCGGGAGCACCCTCCGGACGCGATGCCGGCTTGCTGGGCGCCGGTGCGTCCGGCAACTCCGGGATCTCCAGCACGTCGACCGGGAGCGAGGAGCACAGCCAGATCAAATCCGTGGCCTGGTGGAAGCCGATTTCGTGGTCCAGCGCCTTCACGGTGTCCACTTTGATCAACACGGGATCGTCCGTGTGCCGTCCGCCGACGGAAAGCGCCTCTTCTTCCGTGCCCGACAGGTGCACCAGGGCGCGGCCGGCCGGCTTCAGCCCTTCCTTCGCGACGCGGCGGGCCGTTTCCTCCGTGGTCCCGTGGTACAGGACGGGCGGCGGATCGTCGGCCGGGTAGTTCAGGCGGATGCGCGACGAGTGTCCGTAGAGCGCGCGGATCTTGCCATCTGCGATTTCGAAGCGGCGGCGGTCCGAGCCCTCCACCAGCTCGCGCACGTCGTCTTCGGCGGACTCCGCCGCAATGTCCTCCGCCACGAGCACATCGATCAGCGTGTCGAAATCCAC
Source organism: Gemmatimonadota bacterium (assembly GCA_021604925.1). Lineage (GTDB taxonomy): Bacteria > ARS69 > ARS69 > ARS69 > ARS69 > BQJX01. The sequence continues at coordinate 5,466 of BQJX01000105.1, read as the reverse complement.
GAAGCCCTCTTCGTCCATCTGGAGGTCGTACTCGTCCGGGCGGTGGCGAAGCACGAGCGACAGGAACTTGCTGAGACGGGTGGACATCCTGCGATCCATCTCATCCTCCTGGATGGCGGAACAGAGCGGGCTCGATGGGAGTATCAAGTTCGTCAGTCTATCGCCGGAACCCACGAGCGGCAATGGGTTTCAAGGACTGGACCGGGGCCCGCCCAGTGGCCCAAGCGGCCGAGCGGGGCCGGCGGCCGGAGGGCCGCGTTCCGCGATGCGTCACGGCCGGGATGCCGGTTCCGGCTCTCGCCTTTCGCGGCCCGTGGCGCTATCTTGTGGGCACATGCCGCAACTCTGTCTCCTGGAGGAAGTCCCCGTGAGCTCCACGATCGATCGCGAGCCGACCCTCGACGCCCGGAAGTTCCTGATCGCCAAGACGGATCAGGCCACCGAGATTCTCAAGGAAAAGGGAATCGACGTTTGGATCACCTACGTCCGTGAATCCATCGCCAACGTGGATCCGGCGCTGGAGCTGATCTTCGACGGGGACCTCACCTGGGAGTCCGCGCTCATCCTCACCGCCGACGGCGAGAAGATCGCCATTGTCGGAGTGCATGATGCGCCTGAAATGGAAGAGGCCGGCATCTACAAGCGCGTGATCGGCTACCGCGAGGGTATCTCGGAGCCGCTGGTCAACACGATGGCGCGCATCAACCCGCACTCCATCGCCGTGAACATCTCCGAGAACGATCCGCTCGCCGACGGGCTCGGGGCCGGGCTGCATCGGTTGTTGCTGCGGCGGCTGGAGGGCACGATCCACGAGGACAACCTGGTCTCCGCGGAGGACGTGATCTGGTCGCTGCGCGGACGCAAGTTGCCCGTGGAGGTGGACGCGATCCGCAGCGCCATCCGACACACGGAAGAACTGCTGGATCAGGCCGCCGCGGACCTGCGTCCGGGGCTCGCCGCGCGCGACTTCGCCACGGGGATTCGCGAGAGTGCGTCCATGCGCGGACTGCCGTGCGCCTGGACGCCCAAGATGTGTCCGATCGTGAGCACGGGAGCCGCGTCCAAGGTGGGACACGTCTCCCCCGGCGCGGAGACCATCGGGCCCGGCAGTCTGGTGCACGTGGACTTCGGCGTCCGCGTCGACGGGTACTGCGCGGACCTGCAGCGGATGTGGTACGTGTCCGCCAACGGGGACGGGCCCGCGGAGCAGATCGCCCACGCCTTCGACACGATCAACCAGGCGATCACCAAGGCCGCCGCGGCGCTGCATCCGGGCGTGGCCGGCTGGGAAGTGGACCAGATCGCCCGCGACGTCCTGACCGAAGCCGGCTACGAGGAGTACCAGCACGCGCTCGGGCATCAGGTGGGCCGGGCGCCCCACGACGGCGGCGGGGCCCTGCTGGCACCGCGCTGGGAGCGCTACAACGAGACGCCGTACTCCAAGGTGGAGCAGGGCAATGTGTTCACGTTGGAGCCGTCGATCCTGCTTCCGGATCACGGAATGATCGCGCTGGAGGAGATGGTCCTGGTCACCGCGGAGGGATGCGAGTTCCTGTCCAAGCGTCAGATGGAGCTGCCGATCCTGCATTTCCCTTCCTAGGACCCGACTTCGTAGGCCCCGGGCTTCGTCGGACTCGGCCTTCCCGGGAATCCGCCTTCCGGCGACTCGGCCTACTCGTACTCCACCAGGAACTGCGTGGCCACGTCGCCAAGCTTGGCCTCGCCGTGCAGGAACGCCAGATTCACCAGGAACGCCATCCCCACCAGCACGCCCCCGATGTCCTTCACCAGCCGGGCCGCGGCCACGGCGGTGCCGCCCGTGGCCAGCAGGTCATCGATCACCAGCACCCGGGCGCCGCGATCGAACGCATCGGCATGAATCTCCAGCACGTCCGTGCCATACTCCAGTGCGTACTCGGCGGACTTCGTCTCCGCCGGGAGCTTGCCCTTCTTGCGCACCGGCACGAACCCGCAGTCCAGCCGATCCGCCAGCGCGCCGCCCAGGATGAACCCGCGGGCGTCGATCCCCACGATCATGTCGAGGTTCTCGTCCTTCCAGCGCTCTTCGAACGCATCCAGGGCGAGCCGCAGACACTCCGCATCGTTGAGCAGAGTGGTGATGTCCTTGAAGAGAATCCCCGGCTTGGGGAAATCGGGGACATCGCGAATCGCGTCGCGCAGCCGGGTCAAATCCGCCATGGGTTCCCTCCGCGAGCGGCCGAAGCCGCGTGGTGGACTGGGTCCATCTCGAGCCGCGGCCGGCCGAGGCCGCCGAGCCGGCTCTCGACCGACTTCAAGTCATCTGTGTGACCATCGCCCGAAACTGCTGATGTACCAACAGTTGCCGGATCGATCAAGACGCGTCGTTCAAAGAGAAACCCCGGCTCCAGGAGCCGGGGCCTCAATGAGTGGTCGGGGTGAGAGGATTCGAACCTCCGACCTCCTGCTCCCGAAGCAGGCGCGCTAACCGGGCTGCGCTACACCCCGAAACTCCAGTGGCCCACGTTCTTCAGCAAGAAGAAGCCGCCGACCGACAACACCACGAACAAGATCGATAGCAGATCGAAGTACCGGACGATCTTCTCAGGGGCGTTCGGCCCGCCACCAGAATGGCCCAAAAAGTATACTCGCGGAACGTGGACTGTAAATCGTGAAATTGCTCCGGGTAGCCCGGATCCGTGATGATCCTGGATCCCGGCGTCCTCCGAGGCCGAACGGACGACCAGCGCCCAGTCCGGGAGCCTTGACCCAACCGGGCACGCACTCGTGGAGGCGCCGCCCCGGTTCAGGCTCAGCGGGTCCACCCTTCCTTGCCCAGGAGCGGCACGAATGTGCACTCGATCAGCCGCTTGGACAGCGCCTTGCCGTCCTTGCGAACCATGACCTCCAGCGTCTGGACGTCGCGGTCGCCCACCGGGATCGCGAGAATCCCCCCTTCTACCAGCTGATCGAAGAGCGTGGGCGGAATCTCCGGAGCGCCCGCCGTGACCAGGATCCGATCGAAGGGCGCGTGCTCCGGCCATCCCAGCGTGCCGTCCCCCGTCTTGGAGATGACGTTCGAGTAGCCCAGATCCTTCAGCGTGGCCGCCGCGCTCCGGGCCAGCTCCGCGCTCCGCTCGATGGAGAACAGCCGCTGCGTGAACTCGGCCAGGACCGCCGTTTGGTACCCGGAACCCGTTCCGATCTCCAGCACCTTTTCCCCGCCGCTCAGTTGCAGGGCCTCCGTCATCAGCGCCACCATGTACGGCTGGGAGATGGTCTGCCCAGCCCCGATCGGAAGCGCGTGATCGCCGTACGCCCGCGACTGCAGCGCCGCGTCCACGAAGCGGTGGCGCGGCACCTTGGCCATGGCGTCCAGCACGCGCGCGTCTCGTATGCCGCGGTCTTCCAACTGCTGACGGACCATTTCCTGGCGCGTCCCCTGGAACGAGTTCACCGCGCCCTCCCCGGCCGCTGGCTCCTGCCGGCCATCATGACGTGACCCTGCCGATGTTCCACGTCGACAGCGCCTCCAGGGCGCGCTCGTCGGTCAACTCCAGATTCAGCGGGGTCATGGACACGGCGCCCCCGTTCACGACCGCAAAGTCCGTGTCCGGGTTCCCTTCCCACGTCGGCTCCGCCCCGCCGATCCAGTAGTACTTCCGGCCGCGCGGGTCCTCCTTCTCGATGAGTTCGTCCGAGTAGCGGCGGGTGCCGAGGCGCGTGATGCGCGCGTCTCCCCACGCGCTCCCGGGGCCCGCCGGAAAGTTGACGTTCAGGATGCCGCGCCCGTCGCCGGACCAGCGCTCCACGTCCTGGACCAGCCGGGCCACAAAGCGACCCGCCGCTTCGTAGTCGCCGCCGTCCCGGTCCTTCATGGACGTGGCCACGGACGGGATTCCCAGGATGTGCGCCTCGAACGCGGCCGCCACCGTGCCGGAGTAGGTCACGTCTTCTCCCATGTTCGGACCGTGATTGATTCCGGACACCACGAGTTCCGGCCGCTCCGGCAGCAATCCGTTCACGGCCACGAGCACGCAGTCGGTGGGAGTGCCGTCCACGGCCCACTCCCCGTTTCCGTGCTCGCGGATCCGCAGCGGACGCTCCAGCGTGATCGAGTGGCTGGACGCGCTCTGCTCGCGATCGGGCGCCACCGTGGACACGTGATGACCGGCGTCCAGGAGCGCCTGACGGAGCGTGCGCAGACCGCGCGCGAAGATCCCGTCATCGTTGGAAAGGAGGATTCTCACGACGCTCCTGCGGGGGGTCCTCATAGAAAGAGCGCGCCCCTTCGGACCGCGCCCGAGATGTTTCGCCCGGACCGGAGCCCGGGCGAAACCAGAATTTGGTCGGGGCGACTGGATTTGAACCAGCGACCTCTTCCACCCCAAGGAAGCACGCTAACCGGGCTGCGCCACGCCCCGACCCAAAACTTGCCGAAAGAATCTAGCGACGGACGGCAACCCCATCAAGCGGATTGTGGCCGCGTCCCGTCGCGCACCCCTCAGTTCAGATAGCTGAGCAGGCTCTCCAACTCCGCCCGGATCTCCGAGATCCGGCCCCGCTGTTCGTTCTGCGTGAACGGGATCTCGATCTGCTCGCGATCCGATGCCTTCTTTTCCTGCAGTCGCTTGCGCGCACCCTTGATCGTGAAGCCCTCCTCGTACAGGAGCTTGCGGATCAGGAGCACGAGCTGTACGTCCTTTTCCCGGTACGTTCGGTTCCCGGCCCGGTTCTTCTTGGGGCGAAGCGACGAGAACTCCGTCTCCCAATAGCGAAGAACGTGGGGCTTCACCTGGGCCATCTCGGCGACCTCGGTGATGGAATAGTAGATCTTGCGGGGAATCGTGGACACGGCTGTTCCTCCGGGGCGTACGTCCCTGGCGAAGTCTAGCCCACTTCCGCCTTCACGTCTCGTCCCATGAGCTCCATCAGGGCCTCTTTGGGGTCCTTCCCGCCGAACAGGACCTTTTCCACCTGCTCCGTGATCGGCAGCTCCACGCCCAGGCCGCGGGCGATCTCGACCGCCGATCGCGTGGTCTGCACGCCTTCCGCGACCATCCCGGTCCGCTCCGTGGCCTGCTCCAGGGTCAGCCCCTGGGCGATGAGCTCGCCGATCCCGCGATTGCGGCTGTGGCCGCTCATGCACGTGGTCACCAGGTCCCCGATTCCGGCCAGCCCGAAGAACGTCTCCGAGCGTGCCCCCAGGGCCAGGCCCAGCCGCGTGATCTCGGCCAGCCCCCGGGTGATCAGCGCTCCCTTGGTGTTGTCCCCAAAGGCCAGTCCGTCGCAGATGCCCGCCGCGATCGCGATCACGTTCTTCAGGGCTGCGGCCGTCTCGGCCCCGACCAGATCGGGGTTCGTATACACCCGGAACGTGGGCGTGAGCAGCAGCTCCTGGAAGGCCACCGCGGTGGGCTCATCCGTGGAGGCCACGACCACCGTGGTCGGGATGCCGCCCGCCACTTCTTCCGCGTGGCTCGGGCC
>BQJX01000104.1 GCA_021604925.1 Gemmatimonadota bacterium | reverse complement strand
CCGGACCCACCCAAACCTTTCGGGGCCTGGATCTCTATCCGGGACCGTACCGCGACGTGGTCCCGGATCTCATCGTGGAATCCGATCCGCGGGTTCGGCTGCTGGCCAAGGACCGGCACCGGGTGGCACTCCGCCAGAACGGTTCCCCGGACCACGCGCTGGACGGGATCCTGGTGGGTGCCGGCCCCCAGTTCCGGGCCGTCACCGAGCGCGGACGCGCCTCCGTCGTGGACGTGACGCCCACGGTCCTGAACCTGCTGGGTCTGCCGACGTACGAAGACATGGACGGCCGCTCCCTCACCCGCTTCCTGAAGGAGGTGGGTGAGCCGCTGGTGATCGCGGAAGAGGAAGGGGCCGTCTTCGCGACTCCCGAGGGCGCGTCCGGCGCCGAACTCGACAGCGAAGAGCAACTCGAGCTGGAGGAACGCCTGCGCTCCCTCGGCTACGCGAACTAGGGCGCCGGGCTCTTCCCATCGGCGTTGCGGACGGGAGGCACCACCACCACCACTTCATCCGGTTGAACTCCGGTGCCCGAGACCATCCGTTCGCGCAGGGACAGCGCCACCACGCGAATGTTTCGATCCGGCATCTCCAACTCACACCACGCCTGCACTGCGTATGCCGGCAGCTGGCGTCCGAACCGGAATCGGCCCTCGACCTTCTGGGCCTCCGCGAGCTCCATGTCGACCGCTTCTCCGTTGGTGGACGCCTCCAGACTCTCGCGCAGCGAATCCAGCACGGCACTGGACGCCTCCGTAACCTTGATCCAATCCTGGTCCGGGCGGAGCAGCAGCGACTGCTGGGAGGTGTATCCCACCAGCAGGATGAGGCCCAGCAACCCGATCGCGGAAGGACCCACCAGGCGTCGCGAGTTCGAGCGCACGCCGGCCACCAGCCATGTGATCATGGCGGCCACAACCAGGGACCACGCGGCGGCTGGTATGAAGATGTACCAGGGCGTCATGCGTCCGGCGCTGGCGTAGGTGAGGCAGGACAGCGCGAGCCAGCTCAGGGCGATCCACGCCAACGCCGGGGCGCCGGCGCGGCTTCCGGCGTTCTGCCTTCGGGAGAGCAACGCCACGCCCGCGAACGCAGCGGTGGCCAGAACCACCCAAGCCACCGACAGGCCCTCGGACGCCGGCACCACCAGTCGCTCGCCGATCTTCAACGCGACTTCACCGATCCTCTCAGGTGCCGTGGCGACCTCCGAGCTACCGTGCCCGCCCAAGCCACCCAGGATCTGCCAGCGGAGCAGCAGCATTCCGACCGCGGCAAGCCCCGAAGGGATCGCCCTGCGCAGAGCCTCCAGCAGTCGCTCCCGCAGACTCGATCCGGGGATCGCAATCCACGCGGCAAGGGCCATGAGAGGCGGAGCCAGATAGCCGGTTTCCTTGCTGCCGATGGCCAGGGCCGTGAAGGCGGCGACGGCCAGCGGCCCGAGCCAGCGACGTCGATGAGAAGGCGCACACGCCGACGTGACCGCCAGCGTGAGGAACAGGCAGCACAGCGTCTCCGCGCGCCGCGCGGGGAACGGAACCACGTACGAGGCGGCCGGATGCAGCACGAACACGAACGGAACCACCCAATGCACGGCGCCGGGTGCCACGGTTCGAGCCAGTCGATGCAGGGCCACCACGGCGAGGCCGAACAGCAGCGCGCTGGTCCATTGGTACCCGAGCGGATCCACTCCCCACGCGGCGTAGTCGGCAGCGAACGTCAGATTCAGGATGGGGCGATAGAAGTCGCCGGGGTAACGTCCGTCCATGAGCGACTCCGTGAACGTGCCCACGAAGTCTGCCCAGCTCCGGATTCGGCTGGTCAGGATGATGGCGTAGCTGTCGAACCCCAAAAGTCCGAGGTTCCGCGTCCAACGGAACGTGGCGGCCACCACCAACCCCAGCAGGGCAAGATCAAGATAGGCGTGGCGCCGACCGGGCCGCTGCCCGTGACTCACGCCGACCTCCCGGCGGTAGGTGAAGACCCCTGCAACGGCCTAGCGAAGAACCGTGACGCGTTTGGTGACCGACCCACCCACGTCCAGCAATCGCACGAAGTACGTTCCGCTGCCCACGCGGCGACCGGCGCCGTCCCGCAGATCCCACTGCGCCTGTCGCTCGGTGGCGTCCTGCACCACGCCACGATACAGCGTGCGGACCAGGCGGCCTTGCACGTCGTACACGCCCACCTGCGCGGCCCCGGCATTCCCGATGGAGAACGCGAACTGCGCATCGGTGCGGGTGGGGTTGCGGCTCAGGAACCGAATCCCCGACGGGCCCACTGCGATCTCGGGCGCGGACACGCTGCCCGGAATGGATCCGGGATCGCCCGGGTCCGAGCCTTCGTCCAACTCGTCGCGATCGCGGTAGCCGTCTCCATCGCGGTCCACGCCGTGCCGGAACTGCGTGCCGGCCAACACGCCCGTGAACGTGATCTCGGTGCCGGACCCCGCCAAGGTCAGCAGTGCCGACGTGGTGGTGGAACCCTCGCTCAGGCGATCCGACTCCCAGGAGCCGCCGCCCAGGTAGACCCAGCCGCGGGTCTGGCTCGCCCCATCGCGACCCTTGGCGATCACGCCGGCGGACAGCCCATCCGCAACGGCCAGCATGGTGTTCAGCCGACCGATGCCCGCCGCCTCGTTCGTACCGTCCATGGTCCACTGCGCGCCCACCACCGGATGCGTGCCCGTGTCAAAGCAGAGCAGGAACGCTTCCAGATCGCTGTTGTCCGGCTCGGGCGGGAAGGAGCGTCCCTCGTGCCCCAGCGTGAGCTGGTGCGGGAATGTCTTGCCGCTCTGGCCGTTGTGGGTGGTACCGAATCCGCGGAAGTTGGTGCTCGCGGCGGGATCGAACCCGATCTTGGTGTACATGGTGCGGAGTTGCGGAATCGTCATGTCCTGGTTGGCAATCGCCTGCACGCGCGCTTCGGGAAGCACCCGACTGTCGTTGCCGGACGGGTTGATGTGGCAACCCAGGCAACTCCCGCCGCCGGCTCCGGTGCTGGTGTTGAAGAACGTCTCCCCCACCGACGGGTCATCCCCGTTCAGCGTGGTGGGTAGCGAGTTGTCCAGTTCGCGATGCGGATTGGGCGGAAGCAGGATCGAGAACACGAAGTCCTCGAAGAGCTGGAACTCGGAACCCGACAGCGGCGTGGCCCGACCCTGCAGCGCCACGAACGCACCGTTGAAGCCCAGCAGCGCATCCTTGTCGCCGCGCCAGTGGAACGGCTCGGTTCCCTCCAGACCGCGCGCGGTCTGCGTGGTCATGGGGCCCTTCATGGGGTGGAAGCCCGCCAGCGTGTCTCCGGGCGCGGCCGGCGGCGGCGCCTGGAACGCACCGAGCGGATCGCCGAGATCCCAGGCCAGGTAGTCCGCTCCGCCAAAGACGTGACAGCTCGCACACGACAGGTCGCCATGCGCGGAGGAGTTCTCGCCGTTGTAGAACAGCGTGCGACCGGCCAGGATGTTGGCCGGCGTGGGGTCGTAGCCCAGCGACAGCTCCACCGACGAATCGTCCGTGAGGTCCACGACCGACAGCGAACTCGTGTGCCGATTCACGACAAAGAGGCGGTTGTTGGCTTCGTCCAGCGCCAGTCCGCTGGGCCCGTTGCCCACCGGAATCCGCCGGGTGACGGCCCCCGCGCTATTCAGCACGCCCACCTTGGCGGATCCGAACGCGGCCACATAGATCGAGGAGCCGTCCGAGGAGATCTGCACGTCGGTGGGGATGGCCAGGCTCAGGCTCCGCTCCACCGCGTCGCCCGAGGGATTGCCGTAGTTGATGTGGGCGTTGAGGTGGTGCGGGACGGCGGTGCCGGCTCCCGTGTCCAGGCGGGTGACCCGGCTCTTCACGAACTGTCCCTGGATCACGCGCTCGAAGCGCACTTCGTTCATGGCGTCCTGGTTCGTGACCCAGACCGAACCGTCCGCCGGATTCACCGCCACGTTCATGAGCGTGGTGCCCACCCCGGAGAAGATCTGGGACACGGATTGGGTGGCCACGTTGATGGCGATGACGTCGTTGTCCTGCAGCGTGAACGGAAGGGAGCTGTCCCACGACGTCCCGGTCTCATCGACCCAGTTCACGCCGTTGTGCTTCACGATCAACGCCGTCTCGGGCGCGGGCGGAAGACCCGGATCCATGGGCGGAACCGGAGCCGGCGGCCCGCCGTTCGCGGTCACCTTCGTGAACGACACCACCGACGTCTGGTTGCCGCTGTCGTGCACGGCCACGTAGACCTTCGTGCCGTCCTGCGAGACCGCCAGCGACCGAGGAAGACTGGCCTGCAGCGCAATGCGGTTGGGAGCGGCCAGCCGGTTGGCGGGATCCAGCACCACCACTTCGTCCGTGCGGGAGACCGACACGAATGCCCGCTCCGGCGTTCCCGCAAAGACCACGTCGGAGGGCTCATCGCCGACCTGCAGCGTGGCCACCACGTTCTCCAGAAGAACATCGACCACGCTGATGTCGTCGGAGATGTGGTTGACCACCCACACCTCGTTGTTGGTTCGGGCGCGCACGGAAACCGGGCCCACCCCCACCGGGATCTCGGCCACCCGCACCGGAACGCCGACACCCGAGATGTCCCAAACAGTCAGGCGATGGTCGGCCGTGTGCACCGTGAAGAGAGTGGAGCCATCCGGTGAGATATCAACCGGATGGACGTGGGCGCTCTCGAAGTGGGTGCCGCCGAACGCCGGAGCGACGAGCGCGCTCGCGCCAAGGCCGACGGCGGCAATGCACAACGCTGGAACGATTTGGGCGGCGGAACTCAGGGCGGCGGCGAGGTGCGTTCGCATGGATGGCCTCTCGGGACGCGGATGGAGCGCGCGAAGTTGCGCACGTGGCTCCACCCATTGTCTCACAGGAGACTCCACTTCTTCAACAAACGCACCCCGGAGGGGGCTCAGCGCCCCCGGCTCGGCCGAAAGGGAACCCCACAACCCGCTCGGAAAGAGCTAGATCTGCCGGATGATGCTGACAACCCGGCCGAGAATGTGGAAGTCATCGTGAGGATCCACGACGATCGGCTCGTAGGCATCATTCTCCGGAAGCAGGGTGATCTGGTCTCCGCTCCGGTGCAGCCGCTTGACCGTGGCCTCTTCTCCGAGACGCGCCGCCACGATCTCACCGCTCCGGGCCGTGCTTTGAACCCGGACCACCACGAGGTCCCCGTCCAGAATGGACGCGTCCTGCATGGAGTCTCCCTGCACCCGAAGCAGGAACGTCTCCCCGTTTCCGACGATGGACTCGTCCAGGATGAAGCTGCCGGCGTGGTTCTCCACGGCCAGGATCGGGGCGCCCGCGGCGATGTCTCCCAGCAGCGGCACCAGTCGGGCGCCGCGGAGATCCGGCCGGTCGGACACCTCGATGGCGCGCGACTTCCCCTTTTCCCGTTTGATGAATCCCTTTCGCTCCAGGGCGGCGAGGTGATCCTCCACTCCCTTGGTGGACCGGATTCCGAACGCCTCGCCGATCTCGCGGATCGTGGGCGGGCGGCCCTTCTCGTCGATCTCGTCGCGAAGATGATCCAGGATCTCCGCCTGGCGCGTGGTCAGTCCGTCCGTCATGGGTTCTGTCCGTGGTTCCGGGAATGTGTCTCGGTCATGGCGAGCCCCCTGCTACGATTGCGGCCGGTTCACGACCGAGGCCCGTAGGCGGCACCGTCCCGCAGCGGCACCGTCCCGTAGCGACACGGTCCCGTAGCGACACCGTCCCGTAGCGACACCGTGTGGCCTGTCACGGGACACTGGCGTGACGGTGGACATTTGTCTAGCGCGTTTCCGGATCGAAACGGAGGACGGCGGCCTCGGATTGTGGGCAATCACGGTGAGAGGCAGGAAAGGTGTCTTGCCGTCCCCCGATTCCATCCGGAAACTCAATGCTGCTGTACCCAGGCGGTCCTCCCGCGGCGACGGCTCCACCACCGTCGCGAGATCGTGGCCGCCCAGCGCCAGCCGGACTCGAGCGGCGACTCGCGGAGTTCATCCAGCGAACCCGCCAGCGCGAACTCCGCGATGACCGACCAATCGGCGCCACGACGCCGGCTTCTGCGAACGAACTCCCAGGCGGTGTGGTACGCGCCCCCGCGAACCCGGTCCTGGACGAGTGCGGGCGCCACCTCACGGGCCCTGGACGAGAGATCCTCCAGGCCGCGGCGGATATCGGAACCCTCTGCGCGCGCGCACAGACCGCTGCGTTCCACGCCGGCGGGCAGCAGCCGAAGGCCCCACCGCTCCGCGCACGCATCCCACTGCGCCACCTCCGAGGGCGATGCAAATCCCGCGGCCGCGCGCACCAACCACCATGCCGCGCGGTCCGACTCCCACGCCGACGCGGCACACCACAGATCCCACGCCGCGAGTCGTGCGCGACGCGCCTCCAGTGGATGGCGCCCCAAAGCGCCACTCTGCAATCCGCCCACCAGTTCCTCCGGAGTTCGGGGCGCCAGCGGCGCCTCTCCGGAGAGCCCCAGCAGTCGCTCGGCCCGCCACCAGGACTCCGGCGAGGGCCACCGGCTCACGGCAGGCTCCGCGGGGAGATGGGCCAGCGCGCACTCCTCGACCACGAGCACCGGCGCGGCGCCGCGGGCGTCCAGGCGGGAATCCGACTCGATCCGGGTTCGAAGACAGTCCGCCCAGCCGGCGGGAACGCGGAGAACCCAGGTGGACACACGGGTGGATCGGGACGGACCTTCCCCTGACTGCGGTCCTTGGATGCACTCCGGAAGACCGCCCCATCCCCACCACTGGCCCAACGGCGACGAAGCCAGGGCTCCGCTCCCCGCCCGAACAGGAATCCCCACTTCCCGGGCCCAGAGCCTGAGACCCTCCAGCGCGGACACCCAATCCCGCCCGTACCGCTCCGTCCAACGCTCCCGCTCCGCCACCGCCGCGCGAGGCGCGGCCTCCGGGCGCAGGGAAGACCCGGTTCCGCCCGGACGTCGTCCGAGCTGCCCGATCCGGATCGTGTCCGGCCGAATTGTCTGGTCCTTGGAAAGTGTGGCCATGCCGCTCCTCCTCCTCACATCGACTGGAGGCAATATACTAGACAGGCGTCTAGTTGTCTACCGTATATATAACGTCGCCTTGACGATTTGAGGGGAAAGCCGCATAGAGGCAGAGGGGGCAGCGTCGGTTCTCGCGCCGGAGGGGCGCAAGACCGTCGGTTGTAAGGACTTGAGTCCTATGCTAGTCTGCCTCGATTCGCTTGCCCTGCCAGACACGGAGGCTCTCCGAGCATGAAGACCCGCGGTTGGTACCCAATCCTCGCCCTTGGCATCCTGGTCCCCAACCCCCTTCTTGCGGCCAATTCGCAAGTCTCGTCGGGCGGCTCGATCACCGCGGCCCTGGCCGGTTCGTCCTCCGGTGACAGCATTTTCGTGGAAGAAGGCACCTACACGGAGAACATCGCCCTTGTGGACGGTGTTGTTCTGCTGGGTGGCTACGACTCTTCCTTCAGCACGCGAGACCCCATGCAGAATCGAACCATCATCGACGGCAGCGAGACGGCGGCCGCGGTGACGTCCGGCCCCACCGTGGGATCAGGCACGGTGGTGGATGGATTCGTGATCACCAAGGGGTCGGGGTCCGGCCAGGCCGGGGTCATGATCTCCGGCGGCGCCCCGGTCTTTTCGAACAACGACGTGACCAACAATCGCGGTGGACTCGCCGGCGGGTTCCTCATCAACAACGGCTCGTCCGCCACGCTGACCGGCAATCGGATCCGGAACAACTGGTCCGCGGGTTCCGGCGGCGGCGTGCGCGTGGAGAACTCATCGCCGCGACTGCTCCGCAACAGCCTCACCGACAACGTCGCGCCGCACCACGGCGGCGGAATCTACTCGTTCAACAGTGCGACCTACTGCTCGTCGAACACGACCGTGTCCTGCCGGTCCCTGGAAGGCGGCGGCGGCGGCCTCTACCTCCAGGACACGCCGTCCGGGGCGCGCTTCGTGGACAACACCTGGCGGAACTGTCAGGGCAACCAGGGCGCC